>JACZYS010000181.1 GCA_022570975.1 Candidatus Zixiibacteriota bacterium
GCATCCCGACACTTGTGTCGGGATGCTACAACAATTATCTTATCAACGTAACATTCCCCTTCCTATAAACTTTGCTACCATCCTCAAATTCCACTTCCGCATACCAGGCAAATACGGCTGTATTTAATTTCCTGCCTTTGTAGGTCCCATCCCAGCCGTTATTAATTGATAATTGAATTGAGCCGCTTGACAATAGTGCCGAATCAATCAGCTCGCTCTCACCCAGCTGAGTCTGGTCAGTGAAAATGTATGTGGTCGCCGGTACTTCGGTATGCGCAGACGAGATCGTAAAGATATCCGAATAGGCCATTGATGTGGTCAGATATCTGGTTGATGCCGAATCAACTATTCCACCCTGTGTATAACAATAACTGATAAGACGCAAGTCACTTGATATTGTCTCTCCATCTAAAGATATGGGAAGAGTATCAAGGGTTCCGCTGGCAAGTCCGGCTGGAAAAGTGTCGGTAGCAACAAACTTTAAAAGATTCAAATCAAAAATTTGAATAATCAAAGTATCCAGATTGATATTCAATTGATTATCTACAATAGCAAGCAGCTGTCCGGTGGCTACTGTTACAATTGTATAACTGGTGACAGTCGGAATATCGTTTACAATATTAAAATCTGTGGCCGGAACGAACGCACTGTCGCCGGGCAGGCCCGAAGCAAGTCCACCGATTGAAGTAAGATTTACCTGTAACGGGGATGAAACCGGAGGGTTGATATCAATCGGTCCTAAAGAATCATACAGGCTGTGAGAAAAATCCGGTGAGGTCAGAATATCGGCACTCAAGGTCACCGTATCCAATTCCTTGTCAAAACTGTAGGTCATTGTTCCCTGTGAATCAACACCTAATCCGTTCTGGTCTATTTTGGACATGAATTCTTCCATGGTGTAAGTCCGGTTTACTACCGGAATCACCAGACTGGATGACCACTTTGGAGCTTGTGGTTCTTTCACCGTGCATTGGATTAAAGTCAAGAGAAAGACAGCAACAATTACTGCCAGTGCAGACTTCATCAAAAACTTGAAAAGACCGGATTCCAAAAATGACTTCGGCTCTTCATTTTGATTTTTCCTTTTTCTAATGTTCTTATTCACAAATCACCTCTTGGCTTACTGTTTCATTAATATTTCAGTAGATGAAACGCAAAGAAGATGCCAGAAAGATTTTAAGCCGTAAGCTTATGATGAGCAAGGGGATAGCTTATGTTCGACATTGTCTGTGAGAGGCAATAACTAAGGCGCTTTTATGCCAGAGTATAGGGCAGTTCCTATATCCCTTTGATTTATGCAATTTTCTACTTATTTTATATTCAGGAGACAAAATAACTATGGGCATGGCTAAATATGACAGACTATTGTATATCCTGAACATGCTTCGTTCCAGGAAAAATCTTAATGCAAAGAAGATTGCCGAGGAATGCAGGGTAACGGAAAGATCTATCTACCGCGACATACTCTCTCTTTCAGAAGCAAACGTCCCCATATATTATGACTGCGGATACAAACTTGCATCTGATAATTTTCTTCCGCCGCTCAATTTTGATTTTGATGAATACCAGTTTCTTAAGCTGGCTTTAAAGTCTTCGCCACTTAACAGCAACGAAAAATATTCAGAGCTGGCCAGCAAGCTGCGGGCAAAAATTGATGCTGTAATTCCAAAAACTGTCAAAGAGAAACAAAGGTTTACTACTCCTACCACCGAAGTGGACATACCCAGCACAGAACTAAGTGATAAAGAGAACGTTTTTTTAGGTTTGATAGAGCAGGCCATAGAAAACACTATTGTTTTGGAACTGAAATATGATGCTCTTGAATCCGGTTTATCCAGGAGAAAGGTGGAGCCTTACTTTGTGATTTTCAAAGGGCGCGCCTTCTATTTTGTAGCCTATTGTCAAAAGAAAAAAGACTTCCGAACTTTCAGGATAAATCGTGTAAAATCTGTCGGTCTGACCTCGGAAAGATTTATTCCAAAGGCGGGTATTAATGCCCAATCTTATTTTGAGGGAAGCTGGCTGGTTTTTTCAGGCGAGTTGGTGAAAGTGGTTGTGAAATTCAAAGGAATGGCGGCCAGAGTGATTGAAAGCGGCTCGCATCATACCGATGAAAAAATCGAAAGAATAGATGATAATGAACTGATATACACCGCTGAAACCAGAGGACTGGAAGAGATTAAAAAATGGATTTTGGGATTTGGTCAGGATGCCGAAGTTTTGGAGCCTGAAGAGTTAAGAGCAAGTCTCAAAGAGATTGGTGAGCATCTTTTCAAGTCATATGCTGATGATATATAATAAACAGACTTGCCATCTTACGTCATTTTCATGTTGCCGCTTTATTATTTTCAAACGTTATTCCCTTGAAATGATAATTTTAATGTTGAGGTATCATTGATTTATATCTGGCTGATTCTTATTGCTATAGTTGTTGTATTTTTTAAAACAATACTCCTGAAGAAAACAGATAAGAAATTCAAGATTACTAAATTCAAAATAGCCGGTTTAATATTATTACTTGCCGGAATTCTTTTAACTGAATTCAGCTACACTCTACTAAATGAAAGCATGAATAAAAAAAACTGGCCGCAGACCGAAGGAATTGTCTTGTCTTCCAGGGTAGTTGGTATAAGTGCTTTTAAGCCGGAGATTGTTTACCGGTATGAAATCGATTCTGTTATTTATGTTGATACTTCTTTAGACCTGGCGCCCGGGTTTGGCGGGAAAAGAAAGAAAAAAGAGGTTGCCCAAAAAATTGTTGCCTATATGCCGGTCGGAAAAAAGTTGTCGGTCTATTATGATCCTGCGGATAAAAATATAACTCATCTTGGCAGTCCGCTGAAATGGGACACGATTGGAAAGTTAGGACTTGGTCTGTTTCTTTATTTTCTGGGTCTGTTTTTTCTGCTAAAAACTACGGACAGGGAGAAGGTGGAGGTCCACCTTTAAAAAGATAGTCAACCATAAATATCAAATCCAGAATATTTACAGCTTCAGCAAGGCTGTAGCTGCCGTCCAGATTGGCTTCTTCCATACATATTGGCTCGCTGGAACTCGGATGTCCAAAAACAAAATTTACAAGAAATGTCAAATCACGGATGTTGACTATATCAGTTCCATTGCTAATACCATCCACGTTTCCTCGGTTGATACAACAAAAAATTGTTGAGTCATATGCAATAGGTAAATTAGTAGGTATTAAAGATAACCCACCTGAACTTACAGCAACACCGACAAGTGTTCCGTCTCCTGAATACTTAAACAACTCTCCTGTACCAAAATTTGCGAAATCATATGCCGCGTCATATGAAGCAAGTAATACTTTTGTTTGAACAGTATCAAAGTAGAAGCCAAACTGAAATGGGTTTCCAGTAGTATCTGGTACAATCTCTCCTTCAAAAATAAGATAAGCAGCAACAATACTATCAAGATAAGTTAATTTAACAGTCATATTGTTACTATCTTGGATGACGAATGCAGTATCCGTCAAAGTGATGTCGGGCGAGGTTTCAATCGGAAGAGCATCTCCTGTAACTATTCTCCACATATAAACATAATCATCAAGTGTAAGGGGAACGCCATCTCTGTTAACGTCTGAAGCTCTTGCCTGTGCAAACTTATTAACAGAAAAAACCGACTCTCCGTAAATCAGGTAATTTGCAAATATGACCCAATCGGCTATTTCGTTTGGTATTCCGTTCAAATTTATATCTCCATTGTCATCGGTAATATCGGCACATATAAATTCAACACCTCCATTGTAAAAATCAATTTCCCTGTAAAGAGGGTTAGGTGCATCAATGCTGTCGCATTCCAGAGGTGCACCATAGAAAGTAGGGAATGTGTCATTTTGAGTCAATACCGTATATCCGTCGAAACTATAAACGTCATTTGAAATGAACAATGAATCACCAGTATAATCGGAAAACGAATTATCTCCGCAGTCCGTCCAATACCATTCCACCGGGTAATATTTACAAATAAGGTCAGAATTCAATTCAGTATGAAAGTTAATGATTGCTAATTCACCAGAAGTGTCGAGATAACATGAAGGATGAGTATCATGAGTATTAGTTTCGGCAAGAGCAACAATTCTTATTAATGAATTAATTGTGTCAACTCTATATGCAAAATATTCCCAATGACAACTATCCAAGAGAGCACCTTGCAAAACCTGGGGATTTGATAGTGCTGTGGCATCGTAGCGCACCATGAGATCAAAAGCACCCGATAAAAAACCGTTACTGTCCGGCGTATAAGTAATTGGAATAGTTGCCGTATTGCCGGGGTATATCCAGCGTGGGATTTCTATATTGACTTTTGTTTGACAGATTCCAGAAGTTGAGATACAGAGAATAAGTAAAAGAGTTAAGACTGAAGTACCAAAAGAATAACTTGTCAGTTCTTTTTGGGTTTTGAAAAAATTTTTAAAAATGGACAATTAAATGGTTATTTTAAAAGTTATTATAAAAATGGGCAAATACGATCAGTAGATTTATATAAAAACGACAAACGTGATGGTACACAAAAAAGTTATTCTTCTAGTGGACAATTATTTTCTGAACGAAATTTTGAAAATGGCAAATTAAATGGCATGACGACAACTTATTATGAAAATGGCACCATTCGTACAGAAGCTATATTAATAAACGGAAAACTAGAGGGGGTAGTTAAATATTATGATGAGTTCGGTAATTTAAGCAAAACGGAGCTATATGAGGAAGGGCAATTAATGGATGAAATGAAATATAATAATTATGGGGATAGATGAAATGGGCAATCGTTTAGTGGAATCTAATCCGGGATTATGAATGGTTTCCCTTAAGTAGTCATTTATTAATAAACACGAATGTCATTATTTAGTGATTGACGCAACAAATTTTGATGTGGTATACTTGAGTCGGATCGACTGTTGTCAAGCATAGTATCCCGTATGATAATGTTTTATTGAGCAATGTTTTTGAGGTACTATTTTGAAAACATTTATTATATTGCGTTGTTTTTTATTTGGATAACTTCATTAAGCC
>JACZYS010000010.1:0-10521 GCA_022570975.1 Candidatus Zixiibacteriota bacterium
TTGAGAATTATTAAGAAGCATTAGAACTCAACAAGAACTGCAACAATTGCCGTCAGTCATATGGACTGGCTCTGTTTTATCACCGGGACTATAAGCAGGCTGTCAAACAGCTCAAGAAAGTTGTCAAAGCTGAACCCACCAATTACGGTGCCTGGCTGGCCTTGGGAGCATCGTTTTCACTCAATGACCAGACAAAAGAAGCTAATAAAATCTTAGACAAACTCTTCAAAGTTGACTCTGCCATCGGGTTTCAGCTGCTTGATTTAATAAGTACAGAGTACATAAAATATAAAGATAAATAATCGGCCAAAATTCTTCACTCAATCAAAGCATCGCTAACTGCCGAAGTATGGTTTTGAGTCCACACTTAGTAGTGTTGACTCTTCATGTTTCATCTTGAATCAATTGTTAAACTGTTAAAACAGAACCATTTAACCTTCCGGCACAAAATTTGTTAATTATTCTCCCGGATAGAAGAATAATAACCAAAATTGTCGGGAGGACACAGATGAAAAAGAGAATGATTCTCGCAGTAGGGCTAATCTCAGCTTTATTTATTCTTGGCTCTACAACAGCAGAAGAAAAAGCCGGAAGTAATCAGAAAAACGAAGAACCAAGTCAAGCGGAATACTCACTCAGAAATATTGCTTACGGAATAGACCTCTGGCATGACTCAAACCTTAAAGGTGATGAGAACAAAGTTAAACAGTTCAAGAGCAACCTTTTGGAGCTGATTAAGCTGAATATCAATAACTGTCGTTTTGAATATGCCCAAAACGAGCGAAAAGAACTAAGTTCAAAGCATGACGAGCAGGGAAAAAGTATCAGATCAAAAGAATTGGAAAAAGAGTATAATTATATAAAAGTAAAAGAAAAACTTTATCTTGCTTTGAAAAAGACGGAAGCTTTCAGCAATCAGTACCGCTTATTCAATGATTATGTTGACCTCCTAAAGCAAGAGCTGGGTGTGACTAAGGTAGAACTGGCTGAAGAAATTCAACATATTTCCGGGGACAAAAAGAATTAAACTTCTTGTTTAGTGACACATTGATTTCTTCTATGTGGTCCTCTTTTTGGTTGGCGCCGGTGTTGTCATGACACCGGCGCTTTTTTTTCTGTTTTTTTCGTCAAAATAATTGTTGCTATCCTCTATTTTTTCAGCTAATATTCTTTAAATATATCCGTTGGGAGTGGCTTAATAGACAGCCTGAGATTAAACCCCCAATACCTGATGCGGGTAATGCCGACGTAGGAAAACGGAGACGAAAACGTTTTTATGTTCAATAAGCCTCGGCAAGCCTAATTTTTTTCAGGGCGGATATCAAACAAATTTATTACCGGAGGTCCTGGCATGAAAACAATTATTGTCTTTTTGTTTCTATTTTTATCAAACCTACTTTTTGCTCAAGGCTTAACAATAAACTGCAAGGTAACTGATATGGAGGGAAACCCGCTCGAGAGCGTTTCTGTAGTCACCAATGTATTGGGAATAGGCACTACCAGCAATAAGGACGGGAGCTTTTCTCTTATTTATGATAAAAACATTAAAAGAGTAACTCTTTCGGCGGTCGGTTTTTATCCGAGAAGTTTTAAAATTGAGGAGCTGCCGGATCATGTAAAGCTCGAAACAATGCTGGTCAGGGGAAAAGATTTGATTATAAGTGCATCCCGTGCAGAAACCGGAATTACACCGGTTGCTTTTGATAATTTTTCAAGCGATGAAATAAGCAGGGATTACAGCATCGGAGAATTCCCTCTTCTACTTGAATCCACTCCAAACCTGTACTCGTATTCAGACGGAGGCGGCTCCCTTGGCTATAGCTATATCAAGATAAGGGGGTTTGATGACAAGAGAGTGGCAACTTACATAAACGGTGTTCCTTTGAACGACCCCGAAGACCATGCCACTTACTTTGTAGATATTCCGGATTTTGCCGCCAATGTAACCGATGTACAGGTACAGCGCGGAGTTGGCAACTCTCTTTATGGAGACGGCTCCTTTGGCGGTTCACTTAATATTGAAACTTCCGTTTTTCACCGGAAGCGAAATCTGACTTTGTTGACCGGATATGGTGAATATACTTATAATAACAAATCATTTAGTGACATGTACAAACAGTCACTATCTTATTCTTCCGGATTGATAGATGGACTCTGGTCTTTTGAGGGGCGCTTCTCCAAACAAAAAACCGGCGGGTTCAGAAATAACAGCTGGTATGAAGGATGGGCATATTATCTTGCTGCCGGCAGGGTTGACCCCAACATGACGACAGAGTTATATCTTTATGGCGGACCGATGCGCATGCACCTGGCCTACTATGGAGCCAGCCGAGATGCAATAAACGTCAACCGGCTTTCCAACTCATACCTGAGCTATGACAATGAAACCGACAATTTCAACCAACCCCATTTTCACCTGCACAATAAAATCCGCATCAACAACAATACAACTCTTTCAAATACATTTTATTATATAAAGGGCAAGGGCTACTATGAGCAATTCAAAAACAGTGCCAGTTATTTTGATCATAACCTGACCCAGCGCTCAGACAGCACAAGCGGAAATCTGGTCAGACAGCGATGGGTGAACAAAAGACAATTTGGCTGGAATCCCAGGTTAACCGTGGAGCATCCTAAGGGACGTCATGTCGTTGGCGGCTCCTTTTATTATTTTAGCTCTGAGCACTGGGGACAGGTTGTTCAGGCAGAATATCTGAATCAGCTTTCAATTCAGCAGTTAAGATATTATGAACATTTTGGGAAAAAGAAGGCCGTATCTTTATTTGCCGAAGAGCATTATATTCTTAACCATCGGTGGTCAACCCAAATAACAGCTCAAATGAGGTATCAAACTTACGATTTCACCCAAACCAAGATAGGAGCCTTTTTGGGCCATGAATATAATCTTGATTACCTCTTTTTCTCTCCAAGAGTAGGATTTAACCTGAAAATAAATCAACAGATCAACAGTTTTGTCAATTTCTCTTATGCCTCACGGGCACCGTCAGATAACGCCATCTATGATGCCGCCGATCCCAACAGAATGCCTTCGCTTCTGGTTGAATCAATAACCGCCACAACCACAGATACGGTTTTTAATTTTGGAGATCCGAGTTTTGAAAGCGAATCTGTACTTGATATTGAATTAGGGCTCAATTATGCAAAAGACAGATTCTCCGGCAGTCTGAATCTGTTCTGGATGAATTTCAAAAACGAAATAGTCTCTTATGCTTTTCTTGATAATCTCCCCTCTTCGTTTAACATTGACAAGTCGGTTCATTCAGGAGTTGAATTGACGGGAAACTTCAAAGCTGCGCCAAGTTTTTCGCTCAGTGGAAATTTCTCTTATAATCATAACAGAATAAAAAATTATATTGCCGATGTTGACGGATTTGCCGTTGACTACAAAGACAAGAAAATACCGGGCTTTCCTGATTATTTAGCTAATCTTATTGCCGATTACACATCCGCAAACTGGCGAATTACTTTTAGAAACAGATTAAGCGGTCGCCAGTATATGGAGTTGTTTAACGATAAAGAAACATCAATAAAGCCATACATGGTTTCTTCGATCTCCATCAAATACAAAATTCCGGATTTTGCAAAAATGGGCGCACTCTCTTTTTCTTTCAGCATTAACAATATCTTTAATGAAAAGTATGAGTCTTCCGGCTATGGCGGAAATTTTGCCTACACCGACTCAAACGGAAACATTAATGATGCCACCACGGGACAAAGATTGACCGTGGGAAGCTGGGCTGAATATTTTGTTGCTGCCGAGCGGAACTTTTTTGGATTATTGAAGCTGGAAATTTTCTAAATGTGAAATAAAACAATTCATGCATTTTTTTGATTATGTAATTATAATTCTATACCTGCTTGCCCTGCCGGTTTTTGGTTACTTCTGGAAATTAAAAAAAGATAGTTCTGCCTCGGAGATAATTCTGGGGGGAAGAGCCTTAACCTTGCCGGCCTTCGTAGCTTCTTTGGTCTCCACCTGGTATGGCGGGATTTTGGGTGTAGGCGAGTACACTTATCTGTACGGCATCTCAAACTGGCTTGTTTTTGGACTTCCGTACTATCTGGCCGCATTTTTGTTCGCTTTTTTCCTGGCAAAAAAAGCCAGGGAGTCTGAGCTTCTGACAATTCCGGAACGGCTCAAGACTTTTTATGGTGACCGCACCGGATTTGCAGGTTCAATAGTGGTTTTTCTTATGACTCTGCCGGCGGCTTATATTTTGATGCTTGGGGTGTTGGCGGAAGAAATGCTGGGGGTCCCCTTTCATGTTGGTGTAATTTGCGGCGCCTTTTTTTCGGTTATATATCTGTTTTTTGGAGGCTTTAATTCGGTTGTAAAGACAGATATTTTTCAGTTCTTCATTATGTTTATAGGGTTTATTCTGTTGCTTGCCTTTTTGATTTATGACCATGGCGGGTTCAATTTCCTGATTGAAAACCTTCCCGATAAGCACCTTACCTGGCATGGCGGCAATTCCGGCTGGTATATTTCTATCTGGTATCTTATTGCCCTGTCAACTTTGGTCGAACCCTCTTTTTACCAGCGATGTTATGCTGCCAAAAACGTGTCCACGGCCAGAAAAGGAATATTTGTATCAATCGGGTTCTGGATGTTCTTTGATTTTTTAACAACCACCACCGGATTGTATGCCAGAATATTACTTCCGGATTTACAGAATCCTGTTGCCGCATATCCGGAGCTGGCCCAAATGGTTCTGCCGGCAGGGCTGCTGGGGCTCTTTGTCCTTTCCCTGTTAGCAACGATAATGTCAACGGTAGATTCCTATACGTTTTTGGCCGGCACAACTTTTGGCTATGACATTCTTCCCCAAATATCAAATTCAGGTAAAATTTCTGTTTCAAAAAGAATAAATATTGGCATTCTTATTTCAGTCATAGGAGCAATCCTCTTTGCTTTATTTTTCCGCTCGGCCATTGATATCTGGCATGCCTTCGGCTCAATAGGAACTCCGGCTCTGCTTCTTCCTGTCCTTATTACATTTGTGAGAAAAAAAGCATTACCTCAGGGATATGCATTTTATTCTATTATCATATCCGGCTCAATTTCGCTGGTCTGGTACTTTTCAAAGTATATGACCAGCGATGAACAATACTGGTTTAAGACTGAGCCTATTTTTCCGGGACTATTGTTTTCCATTGCCATATTGGGATATTACTTGATATTTAGGTCTGAAGAATCTTGCCAGGATAGAAAAAAATCTTTATAATTGAATATGAACGACGGACCAATAAATATGTCGAAAGGCGGGATTGTTAAACTTGAAAACGAGCTTAAAAATCTCAAATTCAAAGAGCGCCCCAAAATTGTTGCTGAGATAAAAAGGACAATGGAACTTGGCGACCTCTCTGAAAATGCCGAATATCACGCTGCCAAAGAAGAGCAGAAACATCTGGAGAGGAAAATTGCCCAGCTGGAACTAAAACTTTCCAGAGTTCAGGTGGTAGATGTTGATGCCATCCCTACAGATAAGGTTTATCTATTTGCCAATGTTATTGTAAAAGATGAAAGTGACGGAGAAGAGATTGAATTTAAGATAGTTCCTCCGGGTGAAGATGACGCCATGAATGATATCATCTCTGTTCAATCTCCAATTGGAACCGCTCTTTTGGGAAAAAAAGAGGGGGAAACTGCTGAAATAAAAGTTCCGGCAGGAATTATAAAATATAAGATTCTTAAAATATATCGGGATTAAGGTAGAACAAAAACTGACAGATATTACTCAACATCTTCTTGGAAACCTTCCAGGTCACCTTCTTCAAAATAATCATCAGCCTCTTCCGGAACTATTCCGGAGGCTCTGTTGGCACATTCCAAAGAGCAGAAGACCTTTTCTCCTTCTTTTATCGGAAGACCAGTGATCTTATCTCTGCAAAACGCACATTCCAAGGCGGGTGTTACTCCATACAGTTTATCGGCCAGAGTCTTACATTTTTTCATAAATAAAATATGGGGTTATTTTTATCAACAGAAATTATTGAGGAAATTTCTGATCAAAAAATGAACATTTTCAAAAGAGCCCTGTTTTACTTCTTGACAATTTCAAATAGATAGCTATTGTTAACTGTGTCAAATTTATTCAATTATTGTTGTTGTTGCAAGCGAGGTGAGAATCTGCCTTGATTTGCCTATTGAGCAAAAAATTGGTAAGTTACTCTCCACCTGTCTAAATCTTAGAAGGTGGATTTTTTGTTAAAATAACAAAATATGAACGAATTGAAAGAGCATGATATGAAGGCAAAAAAAACAAAAGGACTTTAAAAATAGCAAAATGAATAAGAAATCAGGTAACAAGAGATTTGAAACTCTTGCCGTCCATTCCGGAAAAGTAAGAGGAGATGAAACCGGCGCGGTAACAACGCCCATATTTCCAAGTTCTACATATGAGATGAAGTTCCCCGGCGAAGAGTCCGGATATGTTTATTCGCGCTGGTCAAACCCGACTCGCTCGGCTTTAGAAAATGCTCTGGCTGTTGCCGAGTCAGGAGAACATGGCTTTGCTTTTGCATCAGGTCTGTCTGCAACCGATGCTGTTTTGCGCCTGCTAAAATCTGGTGACCATGTAGTCGCGGTCAGTGACCTTTACGGTGGCACCCATCGCCTCTTTGAAAAGCTGATGCGCAATTTTAATTTGGAATTTGATTATGTTGATGGAGTGGATCCCAAAACTTTTGAAAGGGCAATTAAAGATAATACGAAACTATTCTGGTTTGAAACCCCAACCAACCCCTTAATGAAACTGATTAATATTGAAGAAGTCTCTGCAATTGCAAAAAAACATAATATAATAACCGCCGTTGATAATACTTTTGCCACTCCATATTTGCAAAAACCGCTTGAGCTGGGAGCGGATATAGTAATGCACTCCCTTTCCAAGTATATCAGCGGACACTGTGATGTTATTGGCGGTGCCTTAATCTGCAGCCGGGAAGATGTTGCCGACCAATTGAGACTGGCCCAATACGGTGTTGGCGCGGTGCTGGGACCTTTCGATTCCTGGTTGGTACTGAGAGGGCTTAAGACTTTGCACCTGCGGATGGAAAGACATTCGTTTAATGCCATGAAGGTTGTGGAATATTTGGAGACGGTTGATCTGGTTGATGAAATATATTTTCCGGGTCAAAATGAAAAACCGGTACCAAACAAAATGATCATGCCCGGAGGTATGGTTTCTTTTACCATCAAGGCAGATTTGGACACGGTTAAGTCTTTTGTCATGTCAACTTCGCTGTTTGTGCTGGCTGAATCTTTGGGAGGGGTGGAGTCATTGATTAACCACCCGGCTACCATGACTCATGCCTCAATTCCAAAAGAGATAAGAGAAGCAAACGGAGTCATTGACGGCCTTGTAAGGTTATCAGTAGGAATAGAGCATATTGATGACCTTCTTATAGATTTAAGACAGGCCTTTGAGGTTATAAAAAAAATGGTCAAGACGGCATAAAGTCCTGCTCTATTAAATATATTTATTGTACCTGCAAATTTACTGCAACTTAGAAAATTAAAAACTTAACAGCACAATATTCTGAATGGAAAATTGTAAAATAAAGACTCGTATTGATGAGGTAAAAAAATGAAAATTAACAGCTTTACAAATGTCGCCAAGAATTATACGCAGATAGTCTCTCCCTATAGGTTCAGCCAGTTTCTGGCTCTGATTCATGAACTAAAGCTGACAGGGAATGAAAGAGTACTGGACATAGGAACAGGTGCCGGAATTATGTCGGTCGAAGTTGCCAAGTCGTTGCCAAACGGTTTTCTCAATGGTATTGATCTCTCTTCTAAAATGACTAAAATGGCCAAGAAAACAGCGGAAAAATTGAAAATGAAAAATATAGATTTTCGCACGGCCAGTGCTCTGGACTTACCTTTTGAAGATGGCGCTTTTGATGTTGTCGTTTCTTCAAATGCTTTTCCCTGGGTGCCCCAGAGAGAATTATTTTTGAACGAAGTCCGGAGAGTATTAAAGCCGGGCGGAAGATTTGGGCTGGTTGCCCTGTCCAATGATTGCTATAAAGAATTTACCAGGACTATCAGAAAGATTTCAAATCAGGATCCAAAACTTTTTCCCAAAGGCGATCCTTTTGTTCAAATGGGAGCCAGACTGCATTCATTAAATCAGCTTGGTAGAATTGTAAACAAAGCCGGATTTATCATTAACAAAAATTTCAAACTTTCTACCGTGGAGAATATTACTCCCGAAGAATATTTGAAAAGAATTAATGCCATTGTTAATGAAAATTATCTGGATCATCTCAAAAGCGACCGCCAAAAAAATCGGCTCAAAAATCTTATATACAATTACCTCAATGTCAAAAATGGGTCGCTCAACATTACTGAGTCATCGGTATTTGTCATTGCCGGTAAATCTGCTGCCTGATAATCAGCTTATTTTTGCAGCTTATTCTTGAGTAAGGTTCAAAATATTACTTATCGCAATTGGTTCAATTGCGGCAAACCCCTGGCCATATTTGCATCTGCTCATCTGTCCAAAACTTCGAGCCATCTGCATTAAATTATCTATATAATCTTTTGATTTTTCAGGGTTTAAAAACTGGGAACGGTGAGCTGAAAGAGCTTTTATCCATTGGTCAAAATATGGAGTTATATTTATTACAAAATTTGGATAAACACCAGGGGGGAGAAAGTAATGAAAAATTCTCTCTGTCAGATGAGGCTCTCCGGAAATATCGGCTTTTTTCAGAGCAGCCAAATTTGCTGCATTTATTGAGATAATTCCACAGGCTACATGGTCGGGGTGAGACTGCCTTCTTCCATGACCGACTTGTGGATATGGAGCCAGAATAATTTTTGGCTTTGCTTTTCTGATAATCTCTGCAAGGGCTAATCGGTGATTATAGTTGTCTTCGAGCTTGGTGTCTCCCCAGTCAAAAGTAGCCAGAATGTCAACTCCCATAATACCGGCTGCTTCTTCTATTTCTTCTTCTCTGATCTCAGCAGTTCCCCCGGTACCCATCTCTCCTTTAGTAAGAACCACAAGACCGCATTTGTATCCCCGCTTTACGGCATCAATTAAGACTCCTCCGGTACCGACTTCCACATCGTCCGGGTGAGCCCCTACGGAAATTATATCGTAATCAAATTGACTCATTATTTTAAATTTAAAAAAACCCCGGAAGAGAAAACTCGACCGGGGTAATATTCAAAATTCTTGTTTAATCATTTCCATAAAAATTGTTGGAATGGAAAATAAGCATCTCTTTCATAACTTGATATAGGTACTGGTCATGGGTTGCCGGGTTTCCATCATAGCCGGTATATTCATAAACCTTAACCTTAAAATTATTTGGCGGATTAGACAGGGTGGAGATAAATGACTTGGTCATGTCATAATAGCCGTAACGAGCTTCCGGAGTAGTTGCTACGAATATTTCCGTTCCGTTTAAAGCAGCCGGTCCTCCCTGGGCAATAATAAGGTTTTCCAGATTATTTCTATCCCAGAGTTGCCAGATTGGTTCATATACGATGCCGTTTCCGTCAAAGGGAAGATGAAAATCACTTGAGATTCCTTTAGTTCCAAGAATGATATCTGAAATCAAAGTGGTTGTGTCTGCAATCTGGAAAAGCTGGTCAACCACCGTGAGCCTGTCGTTTCCATTAACTTCATCATGCCAGATAACCAATGTATCGTGAGGAGAAAAGGCCAGGCTGCCGCCAATAAACAATCTGGAAATATGCCAGGCACCCGATGAATCAAACTGTTTGAAAGTGGAAGCATCCAATCCCTGCTCAGCCAAAGCGTCATCAAACAAATCTATAAGTCCGGAACTGCCATTTTTGCCGTCAAAATCAAGAGGTCCGTCAGAAACTGAAATGGCACTGAAGACATCATCATTTAAAAGGGAAGCCCTAAAAGCTCCATAAGAACCCATACCCACTCCGCCAATACCTCTTTTTGTCGGAGAGTCAAGGAGAGGGAAACGACTATTAAGATATTCAATTAATGCATCGCCAATAATATCATCATACATACCGGCTGCGTCTGAGCTGGAATAAAAATAACCGCCAAAAACTTTGTCGTTGGATATACAGGAGATAATCATTGGTTCAATGGTGCCATCGGCAATGAGCTTATCAGCAAGGTGCTGCAATCCATGGTTGAAGAAATAATACTGGTCTCCGTCCTGCGGTGGAAGCAGTACCAAAAGAGGCACATTTTCAAAAGGCCCGTAAGGTTCAGGAAGAGAAACAGTTGGTAGATAGGTAGCAATTTCCATCAATTCAAACTTATTCCTCACCTGGAAATTGAGTTCCGGGTGAAAGACGTGAACGGCCGGAGAAATTTTTATATCCTGAGGAGTCCTGATGAAGCCTTCATCAACTTTAGAGGGGATGTTAGTTCCACGGTCAGTGCATGCGAGCGAGAAAATGTTTGTAAATAATACAGATATTATTATAAGAGATTTTAATTTCACAGTCATTGCTCCTTCAAAAGCGATGGTTCACAGTAAGAATTGTTTCAT
>JACZYS010000010.1:10531-22185 GCA_022570975.1 Candidatus Zixiibacteriota bacterium
ATATCGGCGAGTCGTCCGGAATAGGACCGATTTGCCGAGGTCCCGAGATCATATGATCTTACAACGCCGCCATTACCATCTCCAATGAGCACACGATTGACTAGGGGCCAATGCCGCCCTTTTGCTAAAATGATATCGAGATTTCCGTCCCCATCGAGATCCTTTAATGTTGCAACCGTGAGGTCGGGATTATTTACATAGCTGGTTACAAAACCAAAATCCCACTGTTGAATGTGGAACATGGCTCCAAAACTATATCCACGCTTATCTCCGGTATCAATAAACTGCGGGGTTATCTGATTGTTTCCGCTTGAAGGAGACTGATCAAAAGATATCCCGCCCATCAATGTAATTAAGCCTGAAAGGTCATAAGAAGCTCCGGCCATGATTTTCATGGCATTATCCCATTCTACCGGATTGCTGGTATTTGCTGTTAGAAAATTATGTGCCACCTCAGAGGAATCAACAGAAGTTGGGATGCCTCTGTGATTAGTATAATTAAAGAAGAGACCTTTATAATCTGACCAGAAAGTATACTCAAGGTCTGCAGCCAGAGTCAGCTTATCGTTTATGAAAAAAGACACACCGGCGCCAAGTGAAGGCGGCAGGTTAATCTCTGCTTCAAAATCAGCAGAATCACTGACAATTTTACCAGAGAGAAACATCTGTGCCGGCTGGCCTTCGTTTATTATTTGAATTGAGTCTGAACTGTTGGTTGCAACTCGCGGCATATGATATTCGAGAAGACTACTTCCGGATACGGTTATATCAAGAGGAATATTTGCAGTCAAGGCAAGATTTACTCTTTCGTTCAAATTCCAGATGGCGCCGAGAGAAAATCCAAATCCCCAGCCAAAACCATCATTGCTATTGCGCTGGGTAATTTTTCTGTTGGTGAAAGTTTGTAAATGTGCAGGTAAGTTGTCCCAGAAGGGATTGTCTGAGAAAATCAAATCGTTAAATAAAAGATCGGCACGTTGAATCTGTAAGCCAATGCCTAGAGAAAGTCTGTCTTCCATGAACTTTCTAGCAGCCGTTAGCTGAAAGACCACCACATCCAGATTATTCCTAAACTGATCACCGGCAATGCTCAAAGAGTCGTTATAAACATCTGAGTGATCATACAGATTCCAGGTGATATTATTGTCAAAGCGTTGGTACGCAGAAAGTCCAACAACTGTTTCGCCCCAGACAGGAAACCTGGCAACGAATCCGGCCGAAGGATTGGAGAGAATTTCATGCTTATTGTAAATTGAATTTCCATTATAAATTCCCTGTTGATCCCAACCTGAACCACCAGGTAATTTGTAGTTAGGTATAATTTCATCTCTGTAATGTACCAGAGCAAGGTTTCCACCCAACATGTTGTCCATGATGTTAGCATAACCGGCAGGATTGTAATATGCTGCTGTCCAGTCATCGGCAATGGCGCGGAAAGCACCGCCCATCCCAATTGCCTTTAAACCAATTCCGGAATTTTCAAAACCGCTAGACATAATCCCCGGTGTGACCATTATAGAAAGAACAAATATTAACCAGGGTATTTTAATAAATCTCATTATTTTCTCCGTTAATTTGCACTAATGTCAATAACTGTAACTCAAGAGTTAAAACTGAATTCCGTAACCAAACAATATAGTTAAATCATAAGATGCAATACTTGCTCGCATCAACCTATCAATTATCCGCTTAGGATAGTCAGTCAAGTTACAATACGCCTCCGCTGATGTCAAGAGCATACGGCCTTAATTTTGCCGTCAGCAGAACAAGAAAAGATCACATAAACCGGCTATCTGTATCGCTTTTTAGACGCACCAGAGACCCATATCATAAAATTGCTAAGTCTAAAGAAATCGATTTATCTGGAAATTTTTTCCCACAGAAGAAGAATCAAATTCCGTTAAAGACGCAAGAATCTCAAAATAGCAGAGTCCAACAATAACAACAAACGATTGTCATTCAATGAATTATCCTATTAACCAAAGATTGGGCACATCGCTTGCGATAAGATAATGTGAATTTGAAATGGAGTTCAAAGCTCAAAATTTTGCTATAGGAAGGTAAGCAATGGGCAGAAAAATTTTAATTGGAGCTATCTTAATCATAGTTCTAATTTCTTTAAACTGGTTTAGAGAGTTAAAAGCACAGGATCTAAGCAGTCTGAGCGACAGGGATAAATCGCTTCTGCTTGAGAAGTATAAGGATAATTCTCCCGAGAGATCAAAAAGCAATCTGTACAGCAGTCCGGAAATATTTCATCAACCGGATTCTGTTCAGAAACAATTAATACCGCCAGATCCTCATGACAATGCAACTTCTCAGGATAAAACCGTTAGTTACAGAAATCGAACAAGTCTTCACGACTCTGATTTCCCCTTCGAAGAATTGCCCCTGTTCGGGCATGAAATGTTCAACAGTTCAAAATCTGTGGAAAGGCACGCTGAAATAGCATCGGCTGCTGATTATATTCTGGGGCCGGGAGATAATGTAATTATTTATCTCTGGGGAAAGGTAGAAAAAGAATATAACCTCACCCTGGACAGAGAAGGAAAAGTATATATCCCCAAAGTTGGAGAAATCACCGGTTGGGGAATAACATTAAGTGATTTTACTTTCAAAGTTAAGAAATATCTTTCCAGAGCATATTCAGATTTTGAAATCTCAGCCTCTTTAGGCAAGATTCGGTCTATCAGAATTTATGTAACCGGTGAAATAAAATCTCCCGGAGTCTATACAGTCAGCTCCTTAACTTCGTTATTTGACGCTATTTATTTAGCCGGGGGTCCAAACGAGCGTGGCTCAATGAGACAAATAAAACATATGAGGCAGGGCAAAGAAGTTTCAAAATATGATTTATATCAGTTTCTATTGGCCGGGGACAACAGCTCAGAAACAAAACTTAACAGCGGCGATGTAGTCTTTGTACCGGTGAGCGGTCCAAAAGTAGCTATCCGGGGAGAAATTACTCGCCCGGCCATCTACGAATTAAACGGTCAAGAAAGAATTTCTGACATAATAGAACTGGCCGGGAAAACAACTCCCCGGGCCCATCTGGACCGGGCGATGCTGGAACGTATTTCAGAAAACCGTGACTGGAAAGTTATTGATCTTGATCTAAAAAACAGCGTAGGCACAGAACCGGACAATCCGCTTCTTGAAGATGGTGACCGGTTGACAATTTATTCGATAGACAATTTTAAGAAGAATAAAGTAGGTATTTTTGGAATGGTCAGACATCCCGGATATTATGAAAGAACTGACTCTATCAGGATTTCTGACCTGGTAACAAAAGGACAGCTTAATTCTTATGATGTCTATTTGAAAAGGGCCGATTTGGTCAGACGTTATGCCAACTGGAAAGAAGAATTAATTCCGATTAATTTGGAAAAAGCAATCAACGGTGACCCAATGCACAATCTCCTGCTTCAGGATTTGGATTCTTTATATATCCGTTCTATTGACGAAGTTCAGTGGAACAGGTTTGTCTATATTGAAGGAGAAGTAAAAAATCCGGGAAGATTTTCCCTCTATGAACATATGACTGTCAACGACCTCATATATCTTGCCGGTTCGTTTGCCAAGACAGCATCCAAACATCAAATTGAAGTAGCCAGACTGGATTCAACCGGCACAGTTTCACTATTTTATTTGGATTTAGTATCAAGCATGCGTGATTCCACTTACTTAATGGAAGATGACCATATTTTTATCCGGTCAATTCCAGAGTGGGAACTCCACCCGTTGGTAAATATTGACGGGGAAGTAAAGTACCCGGGCGACTACATGCTTTCCAATAATAATGAAACCCTCTTTGACATCATTCAAAGAGCAGGAGGGCTGGGGAAAAATGCCTTTGCACCGGGCATTATTTTGGAAAGAGAATCAATAGGCAAGAATTTGGACAGGGCTATGCTCAATAATATTATAAAACAATCAACTCCAATAGTTATTGACTCTCTGGGACAGCAGGTAAAAACGACCCAGTTTGAATATGACCAGAGATCACTTAATAGAATTATTTTGGACGTTAACAAAATTATGAGCAGCAAAGGCCAGGAAGGGGACATTGTCTTAGAACCAGATGACATAATCTTTATTCCTTCTATCCCATCGGGAATTACGGTAATGGGCGCTGTTGGTGCCAATGGAACTATCAAGTTTGAAATAGACAGAAAAACAAAAGATTATATTGAAATGGCCGGAAACTTCAGTCGCCGTGCTGACAAGAACGAAACCAAGTTAGTGAGGGCCAACGGCAAAACAATTTCTGGGAAAAAAGCACTTGGACAGAAAGTCATGCTGGGTGACATTATCATTGTGCCTTCAAAGATTGAAAAAGAAAAGCATTTCTTCAAAAATCTTTCATCCGCAATTACAGCAGCCACAGGAATTTTGACCTCAGCCTATTTGATATCAAAACTATAAAATTTCTTACCCCTTTTTAGATACCTTCCTATGACCGTTTGGGATTTCATTTCTCTTGCGGTCTTTTATTTGGAATTCTTTTCCACGAGAGATGGAAATTTATGCCTCTTTTTAAGCTCATTTAACATGGACAAAAGATGACACTAAAATGAAGAGCTTATTCTTTGTTTAACAGTGACTTACAGCTCAAACTTTTCATGCGCACACAGATTTTTTGGCATATGCTTTGCAATATAAAAGGTGGGAAAAAACATTTTTTGTAAAGGGATGCATGATGAAAGCAGAAATAGAAAACGGACTCAATCTTGGTGACATAACAAGATTAGTCTCCAGAAAAAACGAAGTAATAGAAACGATGGTCTTCACTTTTTCTGATTACACAAATATCCTGACGGATATTTTCAAAATTTCAGGCAAAGAAAACTCGCAGCTTCTTTTTGCCGGACCGGTTTTGCCAGAAGTTGAAATAGCGGCAGATAGAGCAGATTTAACGGGCATTGAAATAATAGAAAACTCACCGTTTATTTTTTCTAAGAACAGTCTTTTGGAAAAGATAAATTCAAAATCAGATATTATTTATCTGTCCAATCCCAACAGAATAACCGGCTCCAATTTTTCTCTTTCAGATATAAAAGAACTTGCCGGTGCTCTTAGCCAGGGAGCTTTAGTAATAGATGAATATTACTATGACCATTTTGGAATTACAGGTGTTTCGATCTTAGATGATTATAATAACATCATAATTCTGCGGTCATTTTGTGCAGCATTCGGTATCAAATCTTCGGATACAGGTTTTCTATTATCAAGCGAAAGGCAGATAGACAGAATAAAACATTTTGTTGTTAACAACGGGATTTCGTTGACATCAAGAAAATCGATTTATCAGAGCCTGATTAACGATGATGCTCTTGTATTCTGGCTTAAAGAAATTCATGATGAGTCCCTTCGTTTAGCTAAATCTCTAACCAAAATTGGTGTTCAGTGTCGCATGACGGCAACAGAACATCTCCTAATGCGAGTCTCTGATCCTATTCAGGTGGGTAATTTTCTGGCCAAAAAGAATGTTCCTCTTGAAAATTTAGATGGCTACCCAAAAATGAAAAACTATGTCAGATACCAGATAGTTTCTCCGTTTACGAATAACTTTATGCTTGAAGCCTTTGAAGAAATGCCGGCAGAATATTTCAAAATGTCATCACCGGATAAAAGAGCAATATCTCTGAAAAGAAAATCAGAAAATACAGGAGATGATAGAAGATTCAAAAGTAACAATTATGATTCTGGGCATCAGAAAGACAGACAGAAAGTGACAAACAGATAAAAATATATAAAATCTTTTCTTAATGGTTAACAAAAAAATAGACAGGACGATAAAGAAATAAGGGCACTAAAGGTGAGGGCCAAACAAGGCAAACTCGGGCTATGAAAAACAAACTATTTATTACCATATCATCTTTGGCGGGACCGACCGCGACTTCTGCTTTTTCGACAGCACTATTATGGCTGGCTCTTGCATTAAGCAGTTCACAAGAAATGAGCTACTTCATCTTTCTTACTTATTTTCTTTCCCGATTTATCTACGAAACATTTCTTGCTCCCGTATCGGTATTTGACAATGACTTAATCAATAATAAGTTTAGCAAACTTCTCAAAAGAGAATCATTTATAGCCATTATCTTTTTGTCTTTTTGCTATATGACAAATGTAACAGTTGAACGGATTGTCTTTGCGGCTTTCTTTGCGGCAAATTTTTTCATTCAGTTTTCAATCAACGAGTTGGTTGTCAGATTATCTTGTTACCGGGAGAATCAATCAAACAGTAAAAAGGGGCATCAGGTTATAATATTGGGAAGCGGTCCACAGGCCAAACATACGGCAGATTTCATATTGGACAACCAGACTCTGGGCAGCAACCTGATCGGCTTCGTGGATTATGACAGCGACAAACTCTGGAGTTACAGAGATATTCCTCTCATTGGTCATCCGGATGAGATGGAAAGGTTGATTGCGGAACTTCATTTGGATCTGGTGATTTTTGCGGTAGAAACTCACGAGATATATAAAACCAGATCGTTATTTGCTCTGACGGAACAAATGGGAGTACCTATTTGCACTCTTCCTGTTTTATATGAAACAAAAATTTCTCAGCCTCAAATGGTTAACTTAAACGGTTTCACAGTTCAGCTCTACACTGCCACACCAAGTAACAGAGCAGCTCTCTTTATAAAATCAGCAATCGATAAAATTGGGGCACTGGTAGTTATCGCACTTGCATCACCAATTATGATGCTGACCGCATTAGCCATAAAAATCGAGAGCAGGGGGCCGGTTTTCTTTAAGCAAAAAAGGAGCGGATTAAACGGAAAGAAATTTGATTTTATAAAATTTCGGTCCATGAACCAAGATGCTGAAAGTCAAAAAGTAAACCTGTTGGACGACAACGAATTGTCCGGCCCGGTTTTTAAAATTGAAGATGACCCTCGTATTACACAAGTAGGAAAATTTATCAGAAAATATTCAATTGATGAACTCCCTCAGTTATTCAACGTACTCAAGGGAGAAATGTCACTGGTTGGACCAAGACCTCCGCTTCCGGATGAAGTTTCAAAATATGAACCCTGGCAGCATAGAAAACTTTCCATTAAACCGGGCATAACCTGTATTTGGCAGGTTGAGGGAAGAAACAATATAGAATTTGAAGACTGGATGAAACTGGACTTAGAATATATTGACAACTGGTCGCTCTGGGAAGATGGAAAGATATTAGCCAAAACACTTCCGGCTGTGCTAAAGGGAGACGGGGCATCTTAAGAATTACCCCGGGTAATATCTCTTAAGTGGAGTGTAATGAAAATTTTGGAATCACATTTCAAGTCCCTCTTCGTTCTTCTCTTGATGGCTCTGTCGATAACTGGCGTTAGAGCAGGAGAAGTTGTTCCGGCCGGTATTTCGTTCTATGATTACGCCTATGAAAATTTAAACCGGGAAGGAATTCTTTCACCGGATTTTTTTGATTATCAACTTGGCTCATACAAC
This sequence comes from Candidatus Zixiibacteriota bacterium, assembly GCA_022570975.1. Taxonomy (GTDB): domain Bacteria; phylum Zixibacteria; class MSB-5A5; order GN15; family FEB-12; genus JACZYS01. The sequence continues at coordinate 17,993 of JACZYS010000010.1, forward strand.
CTTGAAGAATTTTTAAGTTACAACTACAAATATAATATTCCGGTTCATAAAGATCGTGACCATTTGATGTTCTTTAATATTATTGAAGAAAAAATCTCGACCGAAAAAAACTCATCACCAATTGGAAGAGAATATTTTAGAGCAGGATTTAGCGGAAAACCAAATGAAAAAATTTATTTCTATGCCAACATACTATTGGACGAGTCAAAAGCTTTAGACAGCAGTTATACTGGCAAAAAATGGAGGGGGCTGGCTGGTGGTGTGGAAAGCGGATTCATCAACTACAACACTGACATCTTTGATTTTACATTCGGGAGGTTTGCATCGTTTTGGGGGAACAAGAATTCTCTCGTGCTTTCTGCGAGGAATTCAATGGATGGATTTGCTTACACCTGGAAATGGGGGAGGCTCCGCCTTTCCTACAGACTTGCTCGGCTTGACAACATAGCCAGCCCTGAAAATTCTACCCTAACGGAAAACCGTTATTTTGCCGCCCACCGGTTGGATATACATTTCAAAAAAAATCTCAGGGTAGGTCTTTTTGAAACAGCCGTTTTTGGCGGGGTCGGGAGACAAATCGAACTGGGGTACTTAAACCCAATCATTTTTTATCACTCCACTCAATTAAACGAAGGAACTGATGACAACACTTTCTTAGGATTTGATTTTGACTTTCAGCCGGCCGACAGGTTTAGTTTTTACGGTCAGTTTATGGTCGATGATTTACAAATTGATAATAGTTCAAACGGTGACAGGGAACCGGCCCAATACGGAATTCAATTTGGAACAATCTGGGTGAATATGCTCAACCGATTAGATTTCTCCGCAGAATACAGCCGGGTCACCAACTGGACATATAATCAAGCTGGCCAAAAAAACAGGTACCTTTTTCATAATGAGCCAATTGGAGGTTTGTTTGGAAATGATTATGATTATTTGCAGCTTTCTTTTGTAAAGCACCCCAAAAACAAGAGAGTTTTAAGAAGCTCACTCAATTTTAGTTTTGTAAGGCAGGGCGAAGGTTCCGTTACTGCTGACTGGGCAGCACCCTGGCTGGCTTTAAATAGTGGTGACTACAAAGAAAAATTCCCCACCGGAGTAGTCCAGTCAACAACAGCTGCCTATTTTGGATTAAAATACCTTATCTTTAACAATATCTCGGTGCATACTAAAGCAGGATTCAGATCGGTCAAGAATTTGCAAAATATTTCCGGCAACAAGCAGGAGATACCGTTTGTAAACATCTTGTTCGCTTCATATTTCTCAACCAATATCAATATCAAGTAAGATTTTATTCATCATAAATTGTTGAGTTTTCAGATTAAAGCAATTATCTTCTCATAAGAAAAATTGAAACCAAATCTTAATCAGAGAAGAGATATGAAATATTCTACCAAGCAGATTATAGTCATTACCGCATTAATTATTATCCTGTCCACAATTGTTAATGCCCAAGACATGGACAAAGTAACCATAGTAACCACCGAGCTTTCATCTTCAATTTTTATGCTGGAAGGCAGGGGGGGCAACATTGCTTTCTGTAAAGGGGATGACGGCCTTTTTATGATTGATGACCAGTTTACAGGATTAACCGATAAAATCAAAGAAGCAATTGGGACAGGAAATATCGGCATTGTAAACTTTCTCATAAATACTCATTGGCATTCCGACCACACCGGAGGGAATGAAGATTGGGCAAATTTGGGCTCGATAATTGTGGCTCACAAAAATGTGAGAAAGAGATTGTCAGAAAAACAGTTGATTAAGTTTTTTAACAACGAAGTTGAACCATCTCCGGCTGATGCTCTGCCGATTCTGACTTTTTCTGATGAAGTGATTTTTTATTACAATGACGAAGAAATTATTGTCAAACATTTTGCTCATGCTCATACAGATGGCGACGCGGTCATACATTTCCCAAATTCAAATGTAGTTCACATGGGAGATATTTATTTTTCGGGGGCATTTCCATTTATTGATATAAGCAGCGGTGGCTCAATTGAGGGTGTTATCAATGCCATAGAACAAATCCTACCTACCCTAAATGACTCTACAAAAATCATTCCCGGTCATGGTAAGCTGTCAAACAAAAGCGAAATGGCGGAGCATCTTAAAATGCTCAAATCAGTTAAAGCTGAAGTGAAAAGCCTTGTTGATAAAGGGGAATCAGAGGATGAAATATTGAAAGAAAATCCGGCATTGAAATTTGCCTACAAATGGGAAACTGGATTTATAAAAGCCAATCAGTTTACAAAATTTGTATATCAGAGCTTAAAAAATTAACATGAAATTTACGGGCAGCTTACAGGTGCGTCCCCACCTTTGAAAAAATAACTTACAAAATATGTTAAGTCGGCAATATTAATTTCACCGCTTCCGTTTACATCAGTCTCTTCTTTAGATGACGGAGAATTGCCACCTTTGAAGATATAATTTACCATAAAAATCAAATCATTCATATCAATCTGATCACTTAAGTCGCCATCAATATTTCCACGGATTCCAAAGCATTTGCAATCAGATTCAAAAACTTCATATGCGATTATTGATGCCGACTCCTGATTACAGACGGAAACAAATGTATTAATCATGTTTCCTCTGACTCGTACATAGTCTCCTACTTCAAAATCATCAATCGGATTCAGAAAAAGATCAGTCACATAATAAAGTAAATCATCGCTTCCCTTAAACAGCACACACTCAGTTCCCTGAATCAGCACGCCGCAGTCATCAAAAGTAACCTCACAATTTGAGATGTAATTCACAGAGAGGCAAGTAACAGGGCCCATGCATAGGCCTGGACAGGTAACCAGATCAGCAGAAATAAAGATATGATCTCCAATCGAAAATTCTCCATAATCGATATAAGAAATCGTTATATACTGACCATTGTCAGTAAGAAATAAGTTACATTCAAAAGTTTCAATAACTTTACCACAACCTTGAAAGGTCTGGCTGTTTGCAACAGTAAATGAAAACAGGATGAATATTAAAATGATAAGAAATTTCATTCAATGCTTCTTTCTGCTGAGTCTCTTACAAAAGCTGTCAGCAAAGTTCTATAATATAAGATAGAAAAACATGAAAAACTGTCAAGTGTTGAATTTCAGAATCGCAAAATATGCACTTTGAATTATGCAAATAATGGCTTATTATACTCTTAAATAAGGGAGACAAATTAACATTAATGACAGAATCTCCCCCAATAAAAAGAGGAAGAAAATTTGAGACAGATATTAATTGCTTTAATTGTTGTATTTTCAGTTTATTTCACCGCCTGCGGTGAAGAGAAAGAAAAAGAAATGGTTTCCAAAGATGACATCAGTCACAAATATACAAATCATCTCATAAATGAGAACTCCCCATACCTTTTAAGCCATGCCCATAACCCGGTCAACTGGTATCCATGGGGGGACGAAGCACTGGAAAAAGCAAAATCAGAAGACAAACCAATATTTCTTTCTATTGGTTATGCTGCCTGCCACTGGTGCCATGTGATGGAAAGAGAGTCATTTGAAAACGACACCATTGCCGAGCTTTTAAACCGGAACTTTATTTCAATTAAGGTTGACCGGGAACAGCGGCCGGACCTGGATCAGATATATATGACTTTTACAACCGCAATGACCGGCCGGGGCGGCTGGCCAATGTCAATTTTTATGACTCCGGATTTGAAGCCATTTTTTACAGGTACATATTTTCCACCGGATGACCGATATGGTCGGCCGGGATTCAAAAATATTTTAAACCAGATTAGCACAGCCTTCATAAACGACCGTACGAGAATTGAGCAATCATCAGAAAATATTTTCAAAGAGTTAAGCCGAACCATGGGAACTTATAGTCAGGGAAATGCAATCCTTGGTGAAAATCTGATTGAAAAAGGTGCTGCCGCACTTTATGCCAATTTTGACCATTCCTTTGGAGGTTTTGGCCGAGCACCAAAATTCCCCCATGCTACCGAGCTGTCGCTTTTCTTGAGATTCTATAATAAAAGCGGGGACAAAAAATATCTGCAGGCTGCAGAAAAAGGCTTAATGGCAATGGCACGAGGTGGAATATATGATCATATCGGCGGCGGGTTTGCCCGCTACTCAACCGATGCCAAATGGCTGGTACCTCATTTTGAAAAGATGCTTTATGACAACGCTATTTTGGTGCCCGTTTATGCCGAAGCTTTTCAGATTAGCAAA
>JACZYS010000011.1 GCA_022570975.1 Candidatus Zixiibacteriota bacterium
GTGACAAAAACAGCCTTGTTGCCTACCAGGAAATTAAGTTTATCACTGTTGAAGCGGTAATATAACGAGGTCGATAAAAAACAATCCCGGTTTACTTTTTTTGATAGATTTGGGTAAAGCACGGCATAAAATGGTGCCGGCATTGAATATGAACTATAATTGTTATCTGATTTCTCATTCTCAAACAAGGCAATAGTAATATCTGCCTGTTCACCGTTACTGTTGATAGCAATTTCAACTCTTGATTCACCTGACAATTTGGGCAGAGCCAAAATTGGACAACTATCTTTTAAACTGATTCTGATTGTAGATAAACTGTCAATCTCGGCTGGAGTTATTTTTGCGTAGCATCCGGAGTCTAACAAATTTATCAAGCTGTCGGCAATGAACTCACTGTACGAAACGCCCAGGAAAGATTTTTCTATATGACCGTCAAAAACAGATTCTGAATCTGAGAAAATTGTAAAAAAAGAATTTTCAAAAATATATTCATTTACTCCGACATCAAAATAAATCCTGTTGTTTTTGACCTGCAGTATTTTTGAACCAACAAGACTCCCTGCGTTTGCCACAGTAAAGATTGTCAGAAAAAGCAAGACAGTAAAACTGATCATCTGGTTTTTTCTGTTCCCATTGTTCACAAGTGAGACCTCCTGAACTTTCTACACTAAGAGTTATTATGAAGTCGAAAAAAAAGAGCCTTTGTCAACAAAATGTGGCAAATATTACACATTTAATCGATTTATCATCAATAGTTTACGAGCTAGAGCCAATTTTGTGTCTCCGTTGACACACAACCGTCTGTTTTCATACCTTGCCGCTTCCTTCAACCTGCTGTTAGACAACGGTTTAATGTTTGGGCATCGCTTATGCTATAGCCTCAGCTGAACGTAAACCTTAAGCAAAGGAGACAAAATGTCTTACCAAAAGTTTTTTTCAGTCGCCATCGTTATCTTTGCGGTAATGGGGCTTTTCTTGAGCGGATGCTCATCTGATGAGATAAAAAAAGGAAGCAAATCTTTTACCAAGGCCATTGATAATGCCTCATCAAAGGCGGTAAAAGAAATTGTGCAGAGCAGTTTTGTTTCGGCAACAAGCGAAACTATTAAAGAGGATCCGGGTGAAGAAGAAATCATGGAATCAGAAGAGACAAAATCAGTTGGCTCATCTGACATGATTCTTGTCGGAGAGATGTTATATGTTCTTGCCGGAGATAAGCTGAAAGTTTATGATTTTGAAACTGATGAAAGTTATGTTGCCCAATCAGACGCACCCATAAGGGCAATAGCATTTCATGATAACAAAATCTTTGCCGGCGGCGACAAACTTTATCGCTTGATTGATTCTGTTCTCGAAATTACAGACGACCAGTTTGAAAGCGAGATTACGACCTTATACAGTTATGGATATAATCTCATGATTGGCACCAAAGACGGTCTTTATTCCAAAGGTCTCTTAGAAAAAGAAAATCTCTTCGATGGAGTTGAGATTTCTGCCATGACCTCAGATTACACAGGTCTCTGGGTCGGAACGGCAGGGGATGGATTGTATCGCTGGGACGGAACAGAATTTAAAAAGAGATATCTCTTAAGAGATGAAACTTTCTTTGACATTGTAAACTCTCTGGTCTATAGCCATGACCATCTTTATATGGGAACGCCAAACGGTTTTCATATACATGACGGAGGGAGATGGACAAATCTTAGCTATAAAGATGGTCTTCCATCAGACAATGTTATCGCTGTCGATGCTTCCGGATGGGTGGTTCAGGTATTATCTGATAACGGATTGGCCAGTTATTTTAAATCTGAGCTGACTGAAACTGAAAGTCTCAGTGAGTATGAGATTGTTGATGTCATCAGAAAAAATAACGACCTGATTCTCTTGACGGCAGATTTTTCAGTCTTGCAAAAATTTAAATCATCTATCAAAGAGCTCATACCCTCAGAGAGTAATTCAATCATTGATGAACTGACTATAACAGCAAATGAAATCGACCAACTATAAAACAACTACCTAAAAAGCCCTCAATTCATGGGGGCTTTTTTTAATTTAAGAGACTTTTCCATAAAAATTTTCAGGGGCAGTCATTACAGCTTGGTGCTGGACCTCCTTTAAACACATAGTTGATACGAAAGGTTAAATCGGCAATATTCAGCTCGCAGTTGCCGTCAACATCGCTTTCTTCAAAGCAACCGGGAGGAATTCCTTCTTTAAACAAGTAACTTACATGCGATGTTAAGTCAGCTATATCAATCCCATTGTTGTTATCAAAATCACCAGGGAGGTTACAGCAATTGACATAATTTGTAAAAAGAAATAAGAGATCATCAATCTCATCAATTCCGGCAATGTCCAAATCACCATCGTTGTCCCGGTCATGGAGGGTTGCACATGAGCCGGAGCGGCTGGAATTCAAAGTCCTGCGATTTATAAAAATGCCGTTTCCATTATTTTCATAAAGAGTCCAGTTGGCTGAGTTGTAATTGCTGGTAACCAAATCCAAATCTCCATCGCCGTCCAAATCTCCCAAATCAATAGCCAGAGCAAAATTACCGGTAGGATATGTCACTCTGGGCAAAAGCCCCCCGGCACCATCGCCAAAGATAACACCGGCGTTGGAAGAAAAAGAATTGGCCGAGACTACATCTACATTTCCATCTCCATTAACGTCTCCAACTGCCAGCATCCAGGGTGTACCTCCGCAAGGCGTTTTGGAAGAGAAAGTGAGATTACCGTTGCCATCGCCCAATAACAGGATTATTTCTTTTGAAGAATAGGCGCCGACAAACAAATCGGTGAAACCGTCGTTGTTGGCATCGGCTGCCACGCACGAGGTCTCTGAACTTCCTCCGGCATCCATGTTAACCGCCGGATTAAATGTTCCGTCTTGTTTATTGATGAAAATTGAAATATTTCCAGCCGAGCGGTTGGCCGTGATAATATCATCATAGCCGTCACTGTTCAAATCAAGTATAGCCAGACCTCTTACCGAAGAACCGGCGGTGTAGTTCTGTGCCGGCAGAAAGCCGCCGTTACCAATTCCAATCAAACAGGTCAACTGATTGTTTCCGCCGTTGCCAACAGCGTAATCAATTATACCGTCATTGTTGAAGTCGCCTCCATCGTTTGTGCTGGGAGAGGAGCCACCGGGGATTGGAGTTATTGCAAAGGAGGTATAATTCCCGGTCATGTCGTTCATGAACACTCTGATATCATTTGAAATTTCATTGGGTATTGCAAGGTCGCTCCAGCCATCGCCGTTTAAGTCACCTCCATATGATCCGTAACTTTGAATTTGTGACTCTCCGTTAAGTCTTATTGGGATGACTTGGGTCAGAGACAAATCCATTGTACCGGGAGCTGTTTTTATCCAGAAACTGAAGCTGTATCCACCGGTCAAGAAGCCGTCGACTTTGCCGGTGATATTACTGGAAAGGTAAACTGTTATTAACTCTCCGGCAAAAAAAGGGTTATCAGGGATAAATCGAATTCTGGTGTCAGAATTTTCAAATGCAAATGAACCGGAGGCCGGACCAGACCAATGCCCAAAGACTCTAAAACTGATATTTCCAACAGTGGAAAGACTAACTGCCGCGTCAAAATCAACGATGATTTCGGTATTGGCAAAAGCATCAATCTTCTGAGGAGAGGGGGAAAGATTGGTAACTCCCAGAGAATTTACTTTCTGGCTAAATGCCAAAGAAACGACCAGAGCGAATGTTATAATAAATGCTGTTTTCTTATACATAATAAAAAACTCTCTATTGAAACTATTTATCATAATATAACGAATAATTATTCAAGAAGTTTGCTGTTTTATTGCCACTCGTAAGAAATGCGACTCAGCTCTTAAAAGAATTTGAGAGTTAGCATCATAATATGTCGAAGAAAAAGAAAATAGTTATACTTTTAACACAATTTCATTTTCTCTTGACAATTCTATGACAAGAAAAATTCTTTCTTGACGATAATTATTTTTGATGATAATAGATACTCAAAATAACCGGAAGTTAAAAAACCACATATTAAGTTGGACAGCAAATCTGCCAACATTTCTATTTTTGTTGCTATTTCTTTTTGCGAGCTCAGCCTCGCTTCAAACAGTTGCAGTTTATGACTTTAAAACTTCTGCCCCCTTAAATGGCGCAACCGTTATGGTAACTGCTGAGACGGTCATAAATTATAAGACAGACAAAGATGGTGTTTTGGAATTAGGTAGTTATTTGGGGAAACAGATAAACCTCAACATCAGTCATGTGGGATATGAGAGTTTAGACAGCACCCTGACTTTTAACAGCGGTTCTAATTTGATAAAGCTGTTTCTTTTGCCACTTGCTTATGATTTTGGCCTTATTGTTGTCACCGGTACCCGTTCAGAACATATTTTAAAAGATGTTCCGGTGCAAACTGAACTGATTGGCAAAGAGCAGTTTGAAAAAACCGGTTCTGTGACCGTGGACGAGGCTCTGGAGTCATCGGTTGGGATTAACATTAACAATGAGTTTTCCGGTAAGAGTCTTTCAATCCGTGGAATATCCGGAGACCAGGTTTTGGTAATGATAAACGGTGAACGGGTAGTTGGACGGGTTGGCGGGGCAATAGATTTGAGACAGTTTTCTCTTACCAATGTTAAGCAGATAGAAATTATCAAAGGAACCGGCTCAACTCTGTACGGCTCAGATGCCATGGGCGGAGTTGTAAATATTATAGAAGAGACACCAAAAGGATCATACAGCAGACCATCGGTTACATTTGACTTTGGCAGTTACAAAAGTTTTAAACCGGCATTCAAATATAGTCTGGGAAATTCAAAATCATCGGCCTCATTGAATCTTTCATTTTTAAATTCCGGAGGATTTGATGTAGACGAAACCACTTTACAGACCAACGGCGAAGAAAAAACAAAAAGAGTCAACATAGGCATTATCGGTAAGACAAACCTAACTGAGAAATCATTTCTTAAACTTTCACTGAGAGGGATGCGTGAGAATTTGGGCTGGGTTGAAGAACAGACCTTTGCCGGAATTCCACCCTTGGTATTAGTGAGGGATGTTGACGAAACAAACAGCAGATATGATGGCTCGGTGACTTATTCATATATCAAAGGTGAAAAATATGCAATTGATGTCAAACTTTATGGCAGCTACTATGACCATAATTTTGATAAAATAGACAGGGAGACTGATTCTTTGGTCTCAAGCTCTCTCACCGAAGATATCTTTGGTCTTATCTCTTTTAACGGGAAGTATCAAAAGAATGACAATCTGCTGGTTTTTGGAGCCGAGTTAAGCTATCAGGATTTTAGGTCAAAAGAAAATGACTCTCTTTCTGATTCTGATAAGCTTTTTGCATCTTACCTGCAGTACGAAATTGATTTTTTAGGAAACTTCACTTTCCTCCCCGGACTCAGATTTGAAAAACATGAAGCTTTTGGAGCCCACACAAATCCATCGCTGAATATTCTTATAAAAGCAGCACCGTCATTTAATATCCGCCTGTTTACCGGCTATGGTTTCAGAGTGCCGTCAATCAAACAACAATACTATGTATTTGACCACCTTGCACAAGGTTACAAGGTGATAGGCGGGTCCGTAGCCACCCGTGACTACCCAAATTTGAACTTGTCATCATTAAGGGTGGAAGAATCAATCAACAGTTCTTTTTCTTTTGAGTACGCCTCACAGAAACTGGGGAGGCATCGCTTTACATATTTTTACAATCACTTAAGGGATCTGATTGATTTCACCGTCATTGGATTTGACCCGCTCAACGGATACACTGAGGGAATTTTTGCTTATCAAAATATTGAAACAGCTTTAACTCAGGGGATAGAGCTTGAGTCTCGCTTACAATTTGACAAGAAATTTTCTCTGTCAGCTTCTTATGATTATCTTGATGCCCGAAACCTGGTAACCGGAGGACCTCTGCCCAACAGGTCGGTTCATACATCCCAAATAAATTTTGATATTTCATTTGAAAAACTCTCAGCAACTCTTTCAATCTGGGGACGGCATCAGTCATCGCAGTTGATTGAAGATGGAGTAACTGCTTTATCAGAGGGAAAAAAGAGACCCTCAAGAAACAATCTTAATTTGAATATGAGTAAGAAATTGAGTGACAAACTCAAAACATTTTTGAGAATGGAAAATATTATAGGAGAAACAGATCAGGAATTTGGGTTTTATGATAAATTCCAACTGTTTTTTGGATTTAGGTATCAATAATTTAATTTTTTTTGAAAGGATTTAGGATATGAAAATGCTCGTTAAAAATGTATGCATGGCTTCTTTATTGGTCATAGCTTTAGTCATTGTCGGTTGTTCTGACAATCCCACCAAAAGTGAGCCAAAAGACTCGCCGCCTCAGCTAACAGGAATTTCAACCTGGGACAGTACTCTGTCTGCCTGGTCGGCTACAATAAACGCTTCAGGTTTTGATGATTTCGCATATTTCTCACTCTTGAACAAAGACAGCCTGGCTCAAGGTATGGCTAAACTTGCATCATCTGCCGAGTGGGAAATCGGTTTCAAGAGAAGCGAAGTTATCTTAAATGGCGGACTGTCCTCTATGGGTGAAGATGTCAAGGGTGTTTCATTGGGCGCCGTCTCATTTTCTGATGTAACCATTGACGATACTACTGATGTTACCTGGACTTCAGATAACGTATTTTATCAGATAGCCGATTGGTTTGCGTACAATCCAGCGACCCATACTCTGGACATGACCCAATATGTGTATTCTATGCTTGATGCCGGCGGGGAAAACTACCTTAAGTTCAAAATTGATTCGCTGGCAGGATCAGGTCCACCACCGCTGATGGGCACAATATATATTACTTATTTTTATCAGTCAGAATCAAACAATGTCTCTTTGGACGGAGAACTCAAGACGGCAACAATTGAGATTGGAGACACAGCCGGATATTTTAATTTCTCAAGCGGCAGTCAGGTATCAGTTGCCAATCCGGAGCAATCACTTGACTGGGATATTTCCTTTACAAATTTTGTCGTCAAACAAAACTCCGGCCCCAACGGTTCTGGCGAATGTGGGGTTTTTCTTGCCTATACCGAACTTGATGATAAAACTGATATTGCAGCCTTTACGGCTCAACCTGCGGCACCATTACTTCCGGATTTAATCAGTTCTGCTTTGACCGATTGGTATGACTATGACCCACTAATTCATCAGCTGGCCAGCAAAGGGGAAATCTATCTGATAAATTCTGATGATGTCATATACAAGCTGTATATTAGCAGTTACTATGCCAACGTTGCCGGACAGGGTACCAGCGGATATTACACAATAATTTTTGTACAGCTTTAAGCAGTAAAAAAGAAATTCCTCTTGTTTCAATAAAAAGAGGCTCCGGATGTTTATTTCCGGGCCTCTTTTTCATTTTAATTATTTTAAGAAAAATTATTTTCTGGCGCTAAGTAATTCTTTTAGAGAATTAATAATTTTTATTGGCGAAGGGTCATTGTTTGAAGCAATAGCAAGATAATATGAAAGATAATCACCGAGCTGAATAAGGCTCAACATTCTTTCCAGTTGCTGGTCACCCCTTGAATAGATTTCAATAACTTCAATCTCCATCTCCTCAATTATCCCTTTGACAATATCCATGCGGGATTTTATTTGGGGGTGGTCATCCTGATCTCTCAAAAAGATTACCTTAAACAAATCCTTGTTTTCTATCAGAAAGTCAGAATAACCGACCAGCTCATTATGATTAAACTCCGGAAATTGGTTTGCAAATGATAAGATTTTGGCATTTTCACAAATCTGACATTTCCACCGGTATGCAACAGAATCAGTAAGAGTGGGACCGGAATAAATAAGAGGAATTGTTCCGGTTAGTCTTTGGGCCAGTCTTTTGGCCATGTTTTTGTCAATCGGAACAGCTTCCACATAATTTTCTCTGTAACCTTTTAATTTCTGTCCCACCGCCTTAATCTCTGCTGAGGCATTTTTGATTAGTCCTATTTTTTCGAGCAATATGATAAGAATGACAAACGAATAAGCCAGAGCCGAACGCGGCTGAAGCCCTTGGGGAATTATTATCAGCGGAATGCTGTTCAGTCCGGCCACATCAGCCATCATGCCTCCGGTTGTAATTCCAACAATCATTGCTTTTCTTTCAATAGCGTCGTCTAAAGCAGAGAGGGTTTCTTCGGTGTCGCCGCTGTACGACGATGCAATTACAAGTGACTCATCATCAATATATTCCGGTAATTTATAATTGCGGCAAACCTGAAACGGTACCAGAAGTTTACCGGAAAGAAATGAACCGACAAGGTCTGCACCAATTGCAGAGCCACCCATACCAATTACGGCAATGTTTGTGATTCCGGCAAAATCTTCGGACATAATTTTAAAACTATCCGCAATTTTGAACGCTTTTTCAATCTGTTCCGGAAAATCGAAAATCTGATTGTACAGATTTTCCGGATCAGTCTCTCTTATTTTTTCAATGTCATTTAGAATACTCAATTTTATATCCTATCCTCTTTTGTTCTGATTTTTCTTTTTTTCAAACTTTTTAAAAATTGGTTCAACTTATATTTAACATCTTCAACCGAGTCACAGTTCAAAACGTTTTCTGCCAGCTCCTCGACAGCATCCATATTTATTTTGTTAATCAAACGACAGCTATCAACAATTCTACCGGGGTTCATTGACAAAGAGTCAACTCCCAGACCGATAAGAAATGGAATGGCAAGGGAATCCCCGGCTAACTCTCCGCATATAGAAACCGGTTTTTTGAATTTTTTGCAAGCTTTAACTGTTTGCTCAATTAATTTTAGGACAGAGGGATGCAAAGAATCATAAAGTGATGCAACTTTGGCATTCATTCTATCAGCGGCAAGAGTGTACTGGGTCAGGTCGTTGGTACCAATTGAGATAAAATCAACAATGCTGGCCAGCTTCTCAGCCATTAAGGCCGCCGAAGGAACCTCCACCATAATTCCAACATCTATATTTTCAGCGAATTCAATTTTATCTGCTCTCAGCTCCTGCTTGACTTCTTCAATCAAAGATAGAGCGGCCCTGTATTCAGAAACATCTGAAATCATGGGCAGCATGATTTTAAAATTTCTGCCATGGGAAGCTTTTAGGATGGCTCTTATTTGTGTCTTGAACAGATCTGTCATCTCAAGCATCGGCCTGATGCCTCGCCAGCCCAAAGCGGGGTTATCTTCATCAGCCCAATATGAAACTGCCGAAAGCTTGTCATAGCCTAAATCAAAAGTTCTTATAACAACTTCTGTCTTATCAAATTTTTCAGCAATTTTCAAGTAGCTCAAATATTGCTCCTCTTCATCAGGGAAATCAGAACAAGCCAGGTAAAGGAACTCCGACCTGAAAAGACCAACTGGGATTTTGCTTGCGGCCAGAATTTCTTCGGCCGGACCTGGCAGCGAAAGGTTTCCGGCAATTTGTACGGTATGATTGTCAGCTGTTTTGGGGGGGAGGTCTTTTAGTCCTTTTATTCTGCTTAACTGACTGGCACCCAGTTTCTTTTTACGAATCCGGTATCCTTCCATTTCAGGTTCGGTTGGATCAATTAAGATCTCACCGGCCGACCCATCCAAAATTAGCTGATGATTATTTGCAATTTTTGAAAGAGCATTGTCAATCCTGACAATGGGGAGCATTAAGGACCGGGCAATAAGTGCCATGTGAGAGTTGACACCCCCGTCTGAAACAATAAAACCAATCGCTTTCCTCTGCCTGAACATCAAGATTTCGCCCGGTGTAAAATAACGACCCACTAGAATTGTATTGGGAGGAAATTTAAAAGTCGGGTTTAAATCTCCACTCAAATGGCTGATAATTCTTGAAGCAACAGCTTCAATATCTTTGGCCATTTGCTGCATGTATTTATCAGATGAGTTTTTTAAAGGAGAAATTGCTACTTGGGTCTGGGCATTATAAATATAAGCAACGTTTCGCTTCTTATTTTTGATTTCATCTTTAATCTGGGTCAGGAATTCTGAGTCAGTTGCAATCATAAGCTGAACTTCAAAAATTTTGGCAACTGCACTTCCAATTTTTTCACCGGCAGAAGATTTTAACTCTTCTAAGTCTTTTACAGTCAAGTCAATAGCAGAGTCCAAGGAGGAAATCTCTGCGCTTACTTCTTCGTCTCTCAGTGGAACCTCCGCAATTTCAGCAACACCGGGCATCATTAGACGAGAAAGACCGTGGGTGATACCGCCCGATATGGAAATTCCCTTAATTTGTCGGATATTTTCATTCATTATAATGGGCAATTTAGGGAGAGTAAATGTTTTTGCAAGTCCAATTATTAATCGTTTTCACCAAATTTTGACTGGATGACTTCCAATATTTTTTCCATAGCTTCTTTTTCATCCGGTCCGCTTATTTCAACAATAATCTCAGCCCCTTTTTCTGCGGCCAGCATCATTACTCCCATAATAGATTTTCCGTTTACACGTAATCCATTCTTGGTAAAAAAAATATCTGATTCATATTTTGAGGTGGCTGAAACAAGAAGTGCCGAGGGACGGGCATGAAGACCCAACTTGTTGGCAATAATTGCTTTGCTTTTTATCATAAATTCTGTTCTGTCAGGACAAAACGTTTCCCTGAAATTTCTTTAACTACTCCTTTTAATTCTAAAGCTAACATAAATTCCATCAGTTCAGAAATTGGCAAATTTACTGTTCTGGATATATAATCAATTTGGATAGGAGAGGTAGTAAAAATATCTATAATTTCTCTTTCAGTATCAGTTATATCTGTTCTAGCCTTGTGTCTGGTTGAAATGACCTTGCCTTTGAGCGCCGGTAACTCATCAAATATATCATCTACCTCGCTCAAGAGTTTTGCCCCACATTTAATTAACTCGTTTGTGCCGGCAGAATTATTACTGGTTGGGAAACCGGGGACGGCAAAAATTTCTTTTCCCTGATCCATAGCGTGTTTCACCGTTATCAAGGCACCGGATTTTTTGGAAGCTTCAACCACCACTACACCGGAGGAAAGGGCAGAGATAATTCTGTTCCTATCAGGAAAACTGCTTCTATCCGGATTTTTACCGGGAAGATATTCTGACAGGATACAACCATGTTCTTTTATTTTGTTGGCAAGCTGCTTGTTGGAAGCCGGGTAAATAATGTCAAGCGAGGTTCCCCAAATGGCGATGGTCCTGCCGCCTGCATCAAGACTTCCCCTGTGCGCCGATGAATCAATACCATCTGCCATACCCGATATGACAGTAACACCTGTTTTGGCCAGTGCAGAAGCAAGGTTGTAGGTGAAGAGTTTCCCTTTTTCACTCGCCGTTCTGGTGCCAACAATGGCAATAATTTTTTCATCTTCTTCCGGGGACTTCCCCAGTCCAAAAAGAATTGGCGGGGCAGATCTAATCTGAGCCAATGGTAAGGGGTATCCCGGTTCGTCTTTAAAAAACACCTCCCACCCAAGCTGGATTATTCGGGAGGCGATTTCTCTGGCGGAATCTGAGTCTGCATCTTTTTTTATTGATGAGGCGATAGTTCTTGAAATTCTACTTACTTCTGTAAGCGCAGAAATAGACGCAGTCAATGCCTCAGATGCGGAACCAAATTTTTTTATCAAATTATTAAATTTTGTACGTCCAACCCCGGGGACATTTAAGAGGCAGATAGAGTCATTTAATCTTTCTTTAAGTTCTTTCTTTGTCAAGATGCATCTCGATTTCTCTAAGTAAATTATTTTTCCCAGCTCCGCTTACTGCCGAAATATAAATATAGTCATCCGGGTGCTTATTTGAAAGAGTTTTAAAATCACTTTCGCTCAGTGTATCCAATTTTGTGACTACTGTTATCGCTCTTCTTTCAAGTAAGGTCTTATCAAAATCACCTAACTCTGAGATTAATAGTTTCTTTGTCTTTTCAATATCTTCTTCATTTATATCAATTACATAAATAAGAAGTCTGGTTCTCTGGATATGTTTTAAAAATTGATGTCCCAGCCCTTTGCCTGCCGCCGCTCCTTCTATCAACCCGGGGATATCAGCCATAACGCATGACTTGTATTCTCTTAATTTAACAATTCCAAGATTCGGTACCAAAGTAGTAAAGGGATAATCGGCAATTTTTGGACGGGCCGCGGAAAATGATGACAGGATTGTAGATTTTCCGGCATTGGGCAAACCCACCAGACCAACATCAGCCAGGAGCTTTAGCTCCAAGGCGAGGGTCAGTTTTTCTGCCGGCTGACCGTTCTGTGCTTTTCTGGGTGCTTGGTTGGTGGCTGATTTATAGTGAGCGTTTCCATGACCACCTTTCCCACCTTTGGCAATTACAACTTTATCTTCCGGTTCGTTTAAGTCAATAATCAATTCTCCGGTTTCAAAATTTGAAATTAAAGTTCCGACCGGGAGCCGCAATACGACATCTTTCCCGTTTTTCCCCGTCTTGTTAGAGGCTCCACCGGGGTTGCCGTTCATTGCCTTGTATTTCCTCTTATAGCGGTAATCCAAGAGAGTGGTTAACTGAGGGTCAGCGTAAGCTATTATGTTGCCGCCACTTCCCCCTTTTCCACCATCAGGGCCGCCTTTTGGGACAAATTTTTCGGTATGAAAAGAGATTGCCCCGTCGCCGCCTTTTCCCGACTCCACTTCAATTTTTACTGAATCTATAAACATGAGTCCAATATTTCTCAGAAAAGAGTGAAAGTCAATAAATCTGATGCATAAGGAGATAAATTAGCTCTCAGGATGCTTGATAATTGAATTTAAATCAGTTATTCTTTCCAGCCGTTGACCAGTAATCAGTTTGTACTTATATTTGAAAACAATGTTAGACTTATTAAACCAAAATTATTGTTATTGGATGAGCTGTTTATTATGGTCGGGATAAATCAGAAAAAAAGAGAATTTTATGAAAAGTCTTCCCTGTCTTTGGGCAAAATATGCCATAAGATGGGGTTCAGTCCAAACTTTCTTACTTTCACCTCAGTAGTTTTTGCCGTAGTTGCCGGAGGAATGTTCTGGAAGCAGCAAATGCTCTGGGGTGTTTTCTGGATGCTTCTGGCCTCGCTTGCGGATATGTTGGACGGCTCAACAGCAAGAGCTGCAAACAGCGGAACTGTCTTTGGCGGAATTCTTGACCATGTAGCCGATAGATTTGGAGAATTTTTCATCTTAGCCGGTATAACTCTTTCAGGAACGGTTCATCCGGGATGGGGACTTTTTGCCCTTTTTGGAATGTTGATTGCCAGTTATACCAGAGCTGCGGCAGAGTCAATCGGTAAATTAGAAAACGCTGCCGTTGGGATTATGGGAAGGTTTGAGAAATTTCTGGCCATTATGATAGGTGCCGGACTGGAACAATACTATCCGACCGGTTCCTGGCCAAAGGGTGGCTGGCTTGAATTTGCTTTGATATTAGTCGGTGTCACATCAATTATAACGGCCATACAGAGACTGCTTTTTGCCAAAAAACTATTAGGAAATAAAAAGGAAGCATGATGACAAGAAATATTGCGATTTCACTTTTTTTGCTTTTTGTACTGACCGGGTGCGGTGTAGATTTTCTTGGAATTTTAAATTCCGGAGGAGGAAATCCAAAACCATATACGATTTATGACCGCACTCCCGGAGTGGGAACAATTAAGCAAGAAATTTATGAAGTTTCAAACCAGGAACAGTCATTTAAAAAATGGAATATAGAACTGATTGATATGCTTGATGCTAACATCTCAGCCCCTCTGCAATTGGCAGAAATCATTCCTCTGACTGTTGGCAACAGATGGATTTATGTTTTGGAGAGTTTTGATGAAAGTGGAACATCTCTGGGGATTTTTGATGATACCACTACCGTTGACAGAGACAGCCTCTTAAATGGCGAAACATACTATATTCTTAAGCGCCGTGGTCTCCCATTTCAGCTGGCCATAAATCGAGAGGACGGTTACTACGTTCGTATTGCTTCCTTGGATACCCTGGCTAATATTATTGCCTTAGACGAAGAATATCTGGCCGCAAAATTTCCGACCAAAAAAGGTGATAAATTCCCCAATGAGGCAGGAGCGGAAAGCGAAGTGTTGAGCACTAAAAATTCTATCTCGGTTCCTTTCGGAGTTTTTAAAACTATCAAGTATATCAAAAGATTCATAGACTGATCTTTTAGAAAGAGGCGGCAATCAAATTTACGGCAATAGGCAACCCGGTCTATGATTTTATCAAGACAAAACAGATTGAACCGGAGGGCAGAGTCCTCTCCGGATGCTCCACCAACGCCGCTTTAGTATTGGCAAAATTAAATCAGGAAGTAGAGCTAATAGGAGCACTGGGCGATGATTATAAAGAGCAGTTTATTGCAGATTTAAACTGTCGTAATATTAAATATAGAATCTGTCCCTCCATAGAGACTGGAGGGTTTGCTTTACATTATTATGATGATTACGGCAATCGAACTTTAGATTTAATTGGCCGGGCTGACAATATAGAAGAACTACCAAAAGAATTGTATATCGGTTCAACAGCAGTTTTAATTGGCCCCATATTAAAAGAAATCTCCTTTGAAATGATAAAGGAGATTCGCTCAAATTATAGCGGACTCTTTTTCTGTGATCCGCAGGGGTTGATACGCGGTGCCGATGATGACAACCATATTTTTCACACAAAAGTTGACGGCATAGAAGAAACGCTCTCTCAGTTTGATATTGTAAAGCCGAATGAAATGGAAGGTCAGGTGTTAACAGGCATTGACTGCCGGCAAGACCCGTATGAAGCGGCAAAAATTATAAAGTCATGGGGACCAAAACTGGTTATTGTCACCCTGGCAGAATTAGGCTCGGTCATTTATGACGGCCATGAGTTTATTGACATTCCTCCTTTTGAGACCAAAGATGCTATTGATGCCACCGGATGCGGTGACACATATATGGCCGGGTTCACCTATGAATATCTAAAGACCGACGGAGATTTGCGACAGGCAGGTTGTTTTGCCAGTTGTACTTCATCAATTATGATAGAAAACTCCGGTCCGGATTTTGAGATGACAGAACAGATGATCCGCAGTCGTCAAGAAACACTCCTTGCAAAACAGGATTACAAAGTCAAAGTAGCGGTTAATGCTTAAGGGGCAAATACTGCATCAGAGCAGTTGCTTATCCTGATATTTTTGCATATATTCAGGCAAGGAGATTTCTGCAAAACTTAATATAATTTTGTTTCAATTTAGGGATTAACCATGATTTTAAATAAGACAGCAATACTTCTGTTGTTGTTTTCAACTGTTTCTGTATCGGCTGTTTATAGTGAGAGTCTAACAAAATTCAAAATCACTGATTACATTCCTGAAAAATTTGAAGATTTCCTGCTGTACATAGACGGTAGCGGGAGTTTCGAGTTAAGAAATAGAAATGATAATGCTTCAGTGAGAAATTCAAGTGTTGAGAGAGATCAGTATATTTCAAGCTTAGTATTAAATAGCTCATACCTTTTTGAGACTATTGAGAAGAGATTGAGAATTGATCTTGACTTGAATTATGAGTTAGAATCTAATCGGAGTGGATCAATTGACATTCGAGAAAACTCTAACTATACGCTGCAGAAGATAATTTTGAATTCTGATAGTAATATAAAAAAGTACGGACTTCGCATTCATTTGGATGCCTCCTCGTATTTTGCGCAAGAAATATTTCACAATTTTCAGGTGATGGGAACTTATAGTAAATCAATTGATGATGGTGAATTGAACTTTTCGATGCAGTCTCTCGACAGTAATCTTGTAGGGGATATTCTAACTGAAATTAATAGAAACAGTAATACTTATAGAAAAAGTAAATCAAGTTACGAAGCATATAATTTTACTGCAATTGTAGGAGTTGGGTGGGGACACAAGTATGTCGGAGTCTATAGTGCCACTGCAAACTATTATATTGATCTTCTAAAAAAAAATGACCTTTTGATTAGAAATCTATCAAATGCAGAAATGCTGGAATTGACTAAACTGATTTATGAGCATAGATTAGAAAAGCATTACAGCAAACGAGAGTTGCGGATAAAAACATTCAAGGCTATTACAGAATTTTTGATAACGATTGGAATTATTAATCAAGAAAATTTTCTTCCCACATTTTTACTGGAAGACATTTGGGATTATTTTCCAAAAGACCCAAGGTATTTCGGTTTTCAAGTCCAGGTATTCTATGAAGGGAATACACATCTTGATGAAGTTGAGAATGATATTTATACAAGAGAATACAATACAACTAACGAATACTCCTATGACATAAACAATTCAACACTTATTGATTCTACATATTCTGTTGACAGTTCTGAAACTGTTAAGTCAAATTCCCGAAGAACTCTTAGTGGATCAAAGAATATGAATCTGTTGTTTACTTATGAAAAACCATTGAACTTTAAGTGGCAATTTTCCAGCAGTCTTAGGTACCGAGTTCCATTTATAACTAATACAATAAGTGAAATGGAGGAAGGTGACATAAGAGAAGATTTATTCGATAACTCAGATTTAAATTTTGACAATACCCTCTCTTTCATACCTACTACAAGAACCAGAGCAGATTTTATGGTCAATATGGTTTATCAAAATAGAGATTTTATAAGAAGAGCTTATGTCGGTCGGCAACCAAATGGTTTCTATAGAGATTCGAAAATTAAGCAGAAGTCATTTTCAATTTTAACTGAATTTACTGGGACATATAGAATCTCAATACCTACTAATCTAACGGTTAGCATGAGAAATTATTACGAACATTTTAGTTTTACAGAAACAGCCAAAAAAAATACAAGTTCTATTCTTTCGTTTTCTGTTGGACTGAGTCATTACTTATACTAAATTCTAAATTATGAAACAAGAAATAACATTTGATCAGTTTGAGAAAGTTGATATCAGAGTCGGCGAGATTATCGAAGTTGAAGATTTTGAGAGGGCCAGATTCCCAACCTATAAACTGACTATTGATTTTGGTGATGAAATAGGAATCAAGAAATCATCTGCCCGCTATAAAGCTGACTACACTCCTGACGATTTACTGAACAAGCAATGCTTTGCTATTGTAAATCTTGCCCCTCGCAATATAGCCGGGTTTATGTCCGAAGTACTTGTGCTTGGAGTTGACAGGGTTGGTGGTGGCATATCAATTGCCCGCCCCGCCGATGAAGCGGTCTTGGGCGCGAAGCTGTATTAGTGTTGTCGTCTATGCAGTAAATCGGGGCAGACGAGGCAGCTGCCGCCCACAAAAAAAACGAAATCGGATTGCTTCGCGGAGCCTCGCAATGACGTAATATTCAATTCTTCTGTAGGTCAGTGAGCCCTGCGCTCCTGACATCTTAAACTAAAAAATGCTATTACTGCCTAAGTCGCCCTGAGCGGAGTCGAAGGGTTTCTTGAAAATAAAATACTACACTTCTCGACTCCGCTCGAACTGACTTAAAGGGTAATGTTTCGCTTAGGATGGCAGCTAATATTTTCTTGATAGTTAAGATACAAGGTCAGTGAGCCCTGTGCTCCTGACATCTTAAACTAAAAAGGGGCAGACGAGGGCGTCTGCCGCCCACGTAACTGAAGTCTGAAAGTTCAAAAATCCAATTCAGGCTTTTATTCCATCAAATAAGAACGAGATTAAGTAGCCCTCAAGCTCAAATCTGGTTAGCTTTTTCTTCTGGTACTGTTTTTCAAGTAAGGCACCAATAATCAGAGTTACAATATGTGTCGTCAGTTCAACATCGTAATCGCCTCTTATCTCCCCGGTAGTTTCACCTCTCTCAATTATTTCACTAACATATTGAGTAATATGACGGGTGATATCAATACCCTCTAAAGTAACCCCGGCATGGTTTAAGGCGTTGGTGACAAACAAATAAAATCTCTGTTCCGGTTCATAAAGTTTGCTGTTTATTACAAGAGTCTGAAACAAATACAATAATCTGTCTCTGGCAAAAACCGCTTTCTCGTTTTGCTTGGTCTCGGCAATCCATTTTTCCAGATAATCATCAAAAATCAAAATAGCAAATTCCAGCAGGTGAACTTTTGAGGGAAAATACTGAAAAAACGAACCTTTGGAAATCCCGGCCTCACGGCAGAGCTGGTCAATTGCCATGCCGTCATATCCGTATTCCCCAAAGATCTTAATAGTTGTCTGGTAAATCCGATCCTTTTTCTCAGGTTCTAAACGGCGAAACCGGTCGGTTACAATTGAGCGGTTGACCAGCTCAACAACAACGTTTTCATCAATATATTTCTGCATATAAAGTATATCACTATAAGAACATGACTATTCGGTCATTTTCTGTAAACTCAATATATATAATTGATTGTTTTTGGCAACTCTTATTTGACCTTTGTCTTGTATGAGCGTAAATTTATCTCAATTCAAGTGATATCAGATTAATAAATTAATTTTATGAAAGGGATAGAAAAATGTCTAGAAAAGTAAGAGTCGCCATTATTGGCGTGGGTAACTGTGCTTCCTCATTGGTGCAGGGAGTAGAGTTTTATAAAAAAGCAAAGGATGATGATAATGTTCCGGGATTGATGCATGTCAATCTGGGCGGATACCATATCAGAGATATTGAATTTTCTGCCGCCATTGATATTGATAAGAACAAAGTTGGCAAAGATTTGGCCACGGCTATTTTCACCAAGCCGAACAACACTTATACTTTTTCCAAAGTTCCTAAAACCGGTATAAAAGTACAGCGCGGCATGACCCACGATGGTCTGGGATATTATCTTTCCCAAATAATTGAAAAAGCACCCGGCGACACTGTTGATATTGTGAAACTGCTTAAAGATACGAGGACCGATGTGGTCATCAGTTATCTTCCGGTTGGTTCAGAAGAAGCTACCAAGTGGTATGTTGAACAGATTTTGGAAGCAGGTTGCGGATTTGTAAACTGTGTTCCCGTGTTTATTGCCCGCGAGCAGTATTGGCAGAAGAGATTTGAAGAAAAAGGTGTTCCTGTTATTGGCGATGATATCAAGTCACAGGTTGGTGCCACCATTACCCACCGTGTTTTGACCCGGCTGTTCATTGAAAGAGGCGTAAAACTGGAAAGAACCAGTCAGCTCAACGTTGGCGGAAATACAGACTTCCTCAATATGCTTGAACGATCACGTTTGGAATCCAAAAAGATTTCCAAAACCAACGCCGTGACCTCTCAGCTCAATTATGATATCGGCGCCGGCAATGTGCATATTGGACCATCCGACTATGTGGAATGGCTGACCGATAGAAAATGGGCATATATCAGAATGGAAGGTACCACTTTTGGTAACGTTCCATTAAACCTCGAATTAAAAATGGAAGTCTGGGACAGTCCCAATTCGGCCGGCGTGGTAATTGATGCCGTCCGCTGTTGCAAAATTGCAATGGACAACAAACTCTCCGGTGCTTTGCTTGAACCATCTTCATATTTCAAGAAATCTCCGCCGGTACAATATACTGACGAGGAAGCCCGCAGACTGACCGAAGAATTTATTGCTAAATATGGCTGGAAAAACTCCAAATCAGGCAAACCCCAAAAAGTAAAAATGGCCGCAAAAAAACCAGCTCTGAAAAGACCTGCAATAAAGAAAGACCCGGCCAAGAAAACCACTCCCAAAAGAGTCGTACGAAAAAAACCGTAGCTTCGCTACTTTTTTAATGACAATTAAGAGCCTGTTGCAATGCAGGCTCTTTTTTTATGCGATTTGTATCAACGTGCTATGCAATAGTAGCTTCGCTACTTTTTTAATAACAATGAAGAACTTGTAGAAATGCAGGCTCCTTTTTTAAGCAATTTGTATCAACGATCTATGCAATAGTAGCTTCGCTACTTTTTTAATACCAATGAAGAGCCTGTAGAAATACAGGCTCCTTTTTTAAGCAATTTGTATCAACGATCTATGCAATAGTAGCTTCGCTACTTTTTTAATAACAATGAAGAGCCTCTAGAAATACAGGCTCTTTTTTTTGAGTCATTTACTCACTTTTGTCACATAGTTTGCTCTCTTGAGATGTTAAAACTTTCTATTTTGAGAAATTGGTCGTATAAATAAAAAATGATAAAGAGCAGCAGATCAAAGCCATGTTTTATCACCTTTGAGGGGATAGACGGCTGCGGCAAATCAACCCAGGCCTTGCTTGTCTACCGGGATTTGACCAAACGCGGATTTTCTGTTGCCATGTTTCGTGAGCCGGGCTCAACCAATCTTTCAGAAAAAATCAGATCAATTCTGCTCAATGAAAAAAACACAATCTCAGATATTACCGAGCTGCTTTTGTATCAGGCGGCGCGTTCTGAACTAACAGCCAGGGAAATCAGACCGGAACTGGCCAAAGGAAATATTGTATTGTGTGACCGCTACTATGACTCAACTACTGCCTATCAGGGTTACGGGCGGGGGTTGGATTTAAAAGCGGTGCGCACCCTTAACCGTATAGCCACCAAAGGGCTGACACCTGATTTGACTCTTCTTTTTGACATAGATTTAAAAACGGCTATCTCAAGAAGAAAAAAGAAGAAAGACCGGCTGGAATCAGAATCAAAATCTTTCTTTGTTAAAGTCAGAAAAGGCTTTCAGGAAATTGCCCGCAAAGAAAGACGAAGAATAAAAGTTGTTGATGCTACCCAACCGGTTGAAAATGTTTTTCTGGACGTAAAGAAAATAATATCACGAAAATTAAAAATAGATGTCTCTTCTTGAAAATAACAGAGAAAAAGCTGCTCTTTTATTCTCTGCTTTCATTCTTGTAATTATAACCCTGGTTTCAGGTGGTATGGCCATCTACGTTGTATCCGACCCGGGGATTTCCAATGCCGTCACCTTGACCAGAGCCGCCTATAAGATAAGAGATAATTATCCGGAGGAGTATGATTTCTCAAGACTAATCGACAACGCACGTCGGGGCATGCTGTCACAATTTGACCGCTACACCGGCTATCTTGAAAAATCGCAATTTGAAAATCTGGATGAAGAATTTACCGGAGAGTACAGCGGCATTGGTGTTTCTGTTGTAAAAGATGATGATGGTCTGATGATTATGTCAATCAGAGAAAACGGACCATCCGGTAATATTGGTCTGCTCACCGGTGACGTTATTATTGTCGTTGATTCACAATCCATAGAGTCAGCTTCTGTAATTCAATCAACAAAACTCTTAAGAGGAAAAGCCGGAACTGAGGTAGCTATTACCGTTCACAGAAAATTCTCTTTTGACACTTTACATTTCACCATTACCAGAGGCAAAATACCCTTGCTTCATATTCCATTTGCCGGATACCGAGCCGATTCAATATTATATATCAGACTTCTTGATTTTGAAATGGGTGCGTCATCGGACTTGAATGCAGCATTGGATTCTTTGCTGAGTGAAGCAGACCGGAAAAATGCAAAAGGTCTGATACTTGATTTAAGAGGCAACCCGGGAGGGCTTTTTAGCGAGGCCTACCGGGTGTCTGATATTTTTTTGGAAAAGGGAATATCAATTGTAGGGACCAGTGGAAGATCCCGATGGGATTCAGAAAGATTTTATTCTGAAAGTCCGGACAAAACCCGGGGTCTGCCTATGGCTATTTTGGTGGATAATGGTTCGGCCTCATCGGCAGAGATAACCGCCGGGGCATTGAAAGAGGCGGGGCGGGCAATTTTGATCGGTGACACAACTTTTGGAAAAGGGCTGGTGCAGGGGTTTATTCGTTTTCAGGATGGGGACGGCCTCAGACTTACAATCTCCCGATATTTTGTAGGTGACTCTTTATACCTGAACAGGATAGACTCCGACTTAAATGAATCCGGCGATGGGCTGATACCTGATTTTTATTTTGAACAGGAAACAAAATCTAATTTACTGATGAGTCTGGATAATTCTCTTTTGTTAAACAGATTTGTTTATGAAAATAAAATCGAAATTATTGCGGCGATAGAAAATAATAATTTAAATGATGCTCTTAAATTCAAGAAAGAAGACGTTAATGTAATTGAAGAAAAAATTCTGAAGATTATAAAAGAAAAACCAGGGCTTTCATCAAATGCTTATATGGGGTTGGTTATGAAAGAGTTTGGAGGAAAGGTTTCTGGTAAGGAAGTGATGGAAATTATTAAAAAGTATGTTAAATAAATTTTAAAA
>JACZYS010000182.1:0-1535 GCA_022570975.1 Candidatus Zixiibacteriota bacterium
ATTTTATCTCTTGGCATAATTATCCGGTTATTTTATAATTATCGGCAAAATTTGATGAGAATCAAGAGTTTTACGGTAAAATTTGTCACTTTAATGCAAAAAAGTGCAGAATCAATTGTTGTATGGAAAGTAAAGCTTGAATGTTGTCCCTTTTCCCACTTTTGATGAGACACTGAGGGTCCCATTATGGGCGGACATAATTCTTTCTACCACGGCCAGACCCAGACCGGTACCGCTTTCTTTGGTCGTGTAATATCTATCAAAAATGTGGGAGAGGTTTTCTCTTTTTATACCAACTCCACTATCTTCTATTTTCAAAGTTAGATATTCTTCTTTTTTGTGGTCCGGAGTTTCGAGACAGCCTTTGACTTTGAGTACACCCCCGTCTTGCATGGCATCAATTGCATTAATAAATATATTCAGTAGTGCTTCCATTACCTGATTCTTATTTACAATCGTATCCCAGTTGGCATCATCAAAATCAGTTTGAAACTCAATATTGTTTTTCTTCATATCCGGTCTGACCAGTTCGCTTGCTCTGTCCACAACTTTTCTTAAATCCATTTTTTCAGTTTCATATTTGTTCGGATTTGAAAAATCCAGAAGCTCCCGTACCAGTTCATTTAAGCGGTGCACTTCTTCTTCAACATTAATAAACAGATCAGAATTTTTCATTTCATCGGGGAGTTTCTGCCTTAATACCTGAATCCCGCCTTTGATTGAAGTAAGAGGTCTCCTGAGGTCATGAGAAATTTCAGATATCATATTCCCCATTGTCAAAAGCCTGGTACTGTTTAAGAGTGAACGTTCCTTTTCTAAGAGCAGGGCCGCTTGTGAAATTACCAGTCGCGCCAATGAAATATCATCGTCAGAATATGAGAGTTCACCGTTTTCTGAGCCGAAACAGGCTACATATTGCAGTTTTTCATGTCTTATAATTGGTATAGCCATAAACGCATCTGTAGGGTTAGGATAATGTCTGTGACCGCTCAAGTGCCCGGCTATTTCTGATGATAAACCACTTATATCAGATAGGTCTCTTTTTTTTAGTTTAATCTTACTGATGGTTATTTCGTCCTGATTTATTTTCTTTAAATCAATTCCCCCGCTTTCAGTCAACGGGATTTCTTCCGTTCCCGATGCTCCCTGAGGAATGAGCGAATTTTCTTCCGCATGCCAGGTGAACCAGATGGAATAATCAATTGGGAATATCCTCTTGAGCTTACTTACCAAAGTTAAGCGAAAACTGTTCATGCTGTCTATATTTGCCATCTCAGTTGATATCTCATTCAATATTTCAAATTCAATTAACCTTCGTCTGTTTCTTTCATAATGATTGGCATCATCAATTGCAATTGCCGCCTGCGATGCAAAAGTGGTCAATAGTCGCAAGTCGTTCTTATCAAAACCGGCGCCGTCAAGTTTGTTAGACATATTAATAACGCCTATAACTTTGTTTTTAATCTTTAGCGGCGCTGATACCAGCGAGGTATGACCGTATCTCTCTTTGCTTCTTCGCTTAAATTTCTCATGGC
>JACZYS010000182.1:1545-4949 GCA_022570975.1 Candidatus Zixiibacteriota bacterium
GCGGCGTCGGCGTCAGCGCCCCCGTCGTCGATGAGAGGGTCGATACAGTCGAAGGTGAAACGGTACCAGACGGTGGTGCTGATAGGGTCGGGCGTATGGCACGTGGGCGTCAGCGGCTCTCCGGTTTCGGCAACATAACCAGCTATAGATTCCCCTTTGAAAAGGCGGGTTTCTTTGACAATCTGTTGGTCTAAGCCTATTGCAGCTTTTATTGTCAGGTACTCTTTTGAATCATTCAAAATCATTATTGAACCAATTTTTGCTTCTGTCACCTGGGATGCCAGAGATACAATCTTGCGAAGCAGTTCCTCCAAGTTCATAGTTGAGCCGATTGACTTGCCTGCTTCATAAAGAGCGTTCAACTCTTTCATCTTTTGATTCAAATTTTCGTTTGATTGGCTCAACTCTTCCAGCAGGATTTTCCTGGCCAGGGATGAGTGTCGTTTTTCAAGAGCTCTTTTTACGGCTATTTGGAGTTGGGTAAATTCTACCGGCTTAATCAAATAATCATACGCCCCCTGTGAAATGGCTGTTACCGCAGATTCTAAAGTCCCAAAACCGGTCATCAGAATTACAGGAATGTCCTCATCAATTTTCTTCACCTCTTCCAGAATCTTCATCCCATCCATTTTGGGCATTTTGATATCTGTAATAACTAAATCAGCAAGACAGTTTTTTAACTCCTCTGTGCCAGCAATTGGATCCTGAAAAGCCTTTACCTCAAAACCTTCCTTGCTAAGCAAAGCAGCCAATGAATCACACATTCTTTTTTCATCGTCTATAAGAATTATTCGTTCTTTAGTCTTGCTCAATTCAATTACTTTCTCGAAGGGTTTTGGTCTGTTGAGAATCACACATTCTTTTTTCATCGTCCATAGGCATTATTCGCTCTTTAGTCTTGTTCAATTATTTACTCTTTAAATTTGGTTTCAATTTCTTTTTTTGGTGCTTTCAATTGTCGGCAGCTCTATCACGACACAGCCGCCTTTTTCATGATTACTAAAAGATATCGACCCGTTATGTTTTTTTATTATTCCATAGCAGACAGAAAGTCCCAGACCGGTCCCTTTTCCCGGCTCTTTGGTGGTGAAAAACGGCTCAAATACTTTGGTGACTAACTCAGGCGGAATGCCGGGGCCGTCATCACAGAAGATAATTGTAAGTTGATTCTTTTTGGGAAGAAGAGATATCTTCAAATTCCCTTTGTCGGGCATGGCATCTAAGGCGTTAATTATTAAGTTCAGGAAAACCTGTTTTAAATTATCTGCCGAGCCAATAATTTTGGGGCAGCTGTCACCGTAATTTCTTTCTATAATTATGTTTTGCCTATCAAGCTGCCGGCTCATCAGCCTGATAACTTCTTCCAGCACATCTATGACAGAAATCTCTTTGAAATCTTCCTTCTTGGGGCGATGAAAATCAAGAAGTTCCCTTACAATTCCGGCTATACGATTTATTTCTTCGCTGACTATGTCAGCATGGCTGATAGCTTCTTCATTATCCCCTATAGCATCTCTGGTTAAGAGCATATAATTTTTTATTATGCCCAATGGGTTGTTTATTTCATGAGCAACATTTGCAGACAATTCTCCCAGCGCTGCCAGTCTCTCTGAATTAATAAGTCTCTGCTGTGCCGCACGAAGCTGATTGGTGGCTATTTTTTCAGAATGGTAAAGCCGTGCGTTTTCTATGGCAACAGATATTTGGCTCCCGAGGATGGAGAGGAACTCAATATCATCATCATCAAAAGCATTCCCAGAAACTTTCTCCGAAATTATAAACAGGCCTCTTAGTTTTGTCCGGTAGATTAGCGGAACTACTACCCCCGGGTCAAAACATTTTAAAAGCTCCTGCTCCTTTTTGTTGCTGTGACCTTCCAGAAGAGAGGCAACACTGACCGGCCTGTTTAAACTGGTCAGATACTTGGTCAGATTTGATTTTGTCTTGAATTTCTTTTTTGCAATTTCGGGAATGCTGACACCCTTGGATAATGCTAAAACCAGATTTTCAGGATCATCATCTGACTGCAAAAACAATGATGAATGAGAGGCGGTCACCTGCCCCATTGAGGTCAGAAGAAAAGTGTCTAAGAGAGTTTCATAATGCAATACGGCATTAAAATTTCTGCTTATTTCAATAATGGTATAGAGGTCAAATATCTTTCTTTTGAGTTGACGGTTTTTCTCGGTAAGCTCGCTTACTTTATCTGCCCCAGTATGAGGACGGCTTTTATTTGAAGCTGAATCAGAATTTGATTTTAAATTTTTTCCCGCATTTATTCTGGTCATTTTATCTTATATTTCCTAAAGAATTCACCTACCAAATAATGAGACCCAATCACAGTTATAATATCGTCAGTTGTGGCCGTTCGTGAAACAGATTTTTGTGCCCTTTCAAGCGAGGAAAACCGCTTCATTTCAATCTTCCTCCAATTAACTTTCCTGGTTAACTCATCCAAATTCGTTGACCTTCTACTGTTTACTGGTACCAAGTAATAGTTTTGTGCTATTTGTGAAAGCTCATCAAAAATTAAGCGGTGCTCTTTTCTCTTCACAATTCCGCAGATTAATATCGTTTTCTTACCTGGAAATCTATGCTGAAATGATTCAACAAACGCTTTTGTTCCGGAGACGTTGTGGGCAACATCAAAAATATACAACGGTTTATTCTTTCTCTTCAAAATCTGAAATCTGCCTCTCCAGATTGTCCTTTTTATCCCCTTTTCAATGAGATTCCTGTCCAATTTGATTCCGAATCTGTTAAGAATTGCTCCGGCCTTTAAAACCAGTGCCATGTTTTTAAGCTGATGGGTTCCAATGAGCGGTGATTTAAGTGATGAATAAGAGTATCCTCCAGTTTCAAAATCAAGTGTAAGTTTTCGCTCATTGATGTTGAAATCGTTTGAAGTAAGTCTGATCAGGGGGGCGTTTAATTCTTTACATTTGTTTTCAATTATCCTTGATGCATCTTCCGGAAGAATTCCGGTAAGATGAGTTACGCCCTCTTTGATAATGCCGGCTTTTTCTCCGGCAATATTTTTAATCGATGAACCAAGAATTTCCAGATGGTCACGGCTTATCTCAGTGATGATGGTTAATATGGGATCTAATACATTGGTAGCATCAAGCCTTCCGCCAAGTCCTGTTTCTATCACAGCGATATCAACTCTTGAACGCATGAACTGCTCAAAGGCCATAGCCGCTATCAATTCAAAAAATGATATCTTTCTTTTTGATAAATTTTCCCTATGCTTGTTGATAAAAGCTACAACCGAACTCTTGGAGATTTTCCTGCCGTTCACGGTTATTCTTTCCCGAAGGTCAGTTAGATGCGGCGAGGTAAACAGACCGGTCTTGTAGCCATTTTCTCTTAATACAGATGCAAGCATTGCTGCCGTTGAACCT
>JACZYS010000183.1:0-3751 GCA_022570975.1 Candidatus Zixiibacteriota bacterium
CAGCTCCAAAAGTCCCGGAACTGCTTCTTGAGCAACTTAAAATTGAAGGAATTATGGTAATTCCAGTTGGTAAAAGCAGCGATGACACCCAACAACTTGTGAAACTGACAAAAAAAATAGATACTGTAATAAAAGAAACCCTCTATCCGGTCAGGTTTGTTCCCATGAAAGGTAAGATAGAAAAATAAAGAAGAAAGCTTTTTACTTTTTTTACACAATCCAACGGCATAATGCCGCTGCCAGTAATGCCGCCGGGTTACCTATTGCATAACCGACAAGAGCCATCAAGATAGAGACCGGAACCAAAGTCGGGTTGTGGTAAGCCGCTACTATGGGAGCAGATGCTGCCCCACCAATGTTTGCAGCCGATGCAATGGCGGCGGTGTGGACATCCACTTTTAATAATTTTGCCGCTCCCAGAAGAAAAGCCCCGTGAATAAAAATCCAGATAAAGGCGCCCAAAAGAAACCAGAAAACAGCAAGATCAATACCTGACAGGTCGGCTTTTGCTCCCATTCTGGCAACAAAAAGATAAACCATAGCCATGGAAAATGGATGAGAGCCGGGGATTTTACTGGCTTTTGTGAACGACAACCCGATAGCTAAAAAAGTGACCAAAAGTATTTTGTAAGTATTATATGACAATATCGGCGGCTGGGGCGGAATCATTCCGGCAATCCATGACGACAATGCTGTTACGGAAAAACCAATAAACAAAAGATAAAGAAAGTGGCGCATCTCCATTGGGCCTTTGTCAACAACCAAATCTTTTGCCGCCGCTTCCAGTTCTTTGACCCTGCCCTCTGGCATTTTTGTGAATTTGTTAAATTTGTCGGCGAAAGATTTAGAGGCCAGCAACAGCGGAAGCCAGATCAGATAGACGGCGTTGTCAGCTATAATGGCGTAGCCAAAATCAAGCGAGCTTTCATCAAGATTAAGTGCAGTTCCCACAGCAAGCATATTTCCGGTGCCGCCAATCCAGCTTCCGGCCAGAACACCAAACGCTTTCCATACAGATTCTCCAAGGGCATGCTTGACAAACAGAAGAGCAATGGGTGCCCCGACAACAACTCCTAAGGTTCCAGCCAGCATAACAAAAATGCTCTTCCCCATTACTTTGATTGTTTTTCTGATATCAACATCAAGAAGCATAATAGTCAAAAACATTGGCAGAAGACTTGAGCCCATAAAATCATAAACTCCTGATTTGGCAGGTATGATTGCAGTGTTGGAAAGCAGAACAGGAATCAGGTAGATAAATATCAGCGGCGGGAGGAAATTAAAGATATTCCATTTGGTTTTCTTTTCCAGATAAAAGAAGAATGAAGCAACAAAGGCTAAAACAGCCAAAATTCCGGAGGGTGAAGATATTAAGATGTTATCCAAGAATGCTCCTTAAGAATGCTAATCCATTTGACCCAATTTATCCGAATTATGGATGAAAACCAAATAGTTATTTTGGTGATAAATTAAGATTAAAATTGGCTATCTATTTGCTATATTAGGGAAATGGAAAGTAATATCAATCTCAAAGACGGCTATATCATGGCAAAATGTTGCAATCCTGACAAAACAGACGAAATTTCAGGATACTTTAGCCACGATAAATTCCTTAAGGTTCACAGAAGAGATTGCCAAAGTTTAGCAAAAGTAGAACCGGAGAGATTGGTCCAACTAAATTGGAATGATATTTTAAATAATGACGAATATGCTCCGGATGATGATTACTCTGATTTGGATGAAATAGACTTTCGCATTTTGAGGCATCATTTAGATCTTGGTATTGATTATTCATTAATGATAGCTAAGGTTCTGTCAATTGAGAAAAAGACCGCCTTCGACAAACATGCCAAACTCAAGAAATTTCGGCTCTTGAAGCGAGTTGAATCTCTTATGGTTCAATACAGAAAAGGTGTAATAGATAACAAGTGGATTAAGCATAGAAATCACACTTATTATCAATTGACTGACAAAGGGAAAAAATATATAGAATATTATCTAACAATGTGAGTTAAGGCCGTTTACACAAAGGGAAAGTGGAGAAAATTAGCAAGAAACTGCTTGCTGAATCAAACTTTTTTCTCATATATACGTAATATATTACTTATGAAGTTACATATTAATTTTGGAAAATTACTACTTTATTTAATTAAATCTTAAGGAGCTAAAATGAAACTAAGATTCATCTTTTCGATGTTTGTTATCTGTGCTTTTCTGATGATGTCGGCCAGTGATGCTGATGCCAGAAGAGTTAAAACCAGCGGCAAAAGTAAGTCCTCGTCTGATAAATCAGGTGGAGACAAGAAATCTGGTAAGGACAAACTTAAATCATATAAATCATTTACAAAAGACAAAGTTGCTGTTGAAGGACTTTTCACTTTCTTTCAGGACACTACCGACAACAGTGTGAAAATGTCAATCAAAGAAGACCAGCTGGGTGTAATTTATCTCTGTGGTCAGACTCGTTCTCAGGCAGAAGGAGCCTTTTTTGATAACGGCTCAATGGGCAGAACCTTTCCGTTTTATTTCAAACGTGAAGGCAAAAAACTTTTAATGTACGAAAAAAATCTGAGATTTCGGGCTGATAGCTCCTCCACTCTCAGTGCCGCAGTTGCCAGAGGAGTTTCTGACCATCTTTTTGCTTCCACCAAAGTATTGTCTAAACCACAGGACTCAACCAATGCAATTATCATTGATCCCTCAGACTTTTTCGTCAGAGATATTGAACATGTTGGTTACTTCCTCGGGGCAAAAGCAAAAATTGGTATAAGCTTTGACAAGAAAAACAGTGGGTTTAAGACTATCAGGTCTTTCCCTGAAAACTCTGAAATAGATGTCAGCCTGCATTTTAAAACCTCACGTCCAATCAGTGCAAACACGATGCAGTACCCATACAGCCTGTTCCACACTTATCATTATTCTCTTTCTTCAATTCCCGAATCAGATTATGTCCCCCGTCTGGCCGATGACCGGGTGGGACATTTCTTATCCCTCTATCAGGATTATTCGGTTTTAAATACTGAGACTCCGTATGTACGTAATATTGAACGTTGGGGCTTGAAAAAGAAAAATCCCGATGCCAGAGTATCTGAGCCGGTTAAGCCAATTGTCTATTGGGTTGACAATACTGTTCCCAAAGAATTTCGCGATGCCGTGGCCGAAGGAATTGAATTCTGGAATCCATCTTTTAAAAAAATTGGTTTCCGCAATGCCGTTGTCGCCAAACAAATGCCAGATACAGCCAGCTGGGACCCGGCTGATGTCCGCTACAGCGTAGTTCGCTGGATTGTAAATCCGGGCGCTACATATGCCGCGGGACCAAGCCGCTCCAATCCATTTACTGGTGAAATTTATGACGCTGATATAAGAGTAATGGTTGACTTCATAAGATATATGTTTATTGGTGCTGAAAACTATATTACTCCGGTTTCTTTTGACGGTATCTTTGAAACCAAAGAAGATCCACTTGCTGAGATGAACATGTTGAATCCTCGCTTCTGTAATTTTGGCAGCGAATCGGCGAAAGATGCTGCCTTTGGCTTGGCTTTCATATTGAGCAGCTCCGGAGATTTTGAAGGAAAGAGTGAGTTAACCAAAAAATATGTTCATGCTTATATTGTTGCGCTGATCGCTCACGAAGTAGGACACACTCTTGGTTTCCGCCACAACTTTAAGTCATCTACAATTTACACTCTCGAGCAAATCAATGATACCAACTTTACCAGAGAACACGGTACTATCGGTAGCATCA
>JACZYS010000183.1:3761-4869 GCA_022570975.1 Candidatus Zixiibacteriota bacterium
CTCCGGCCAATATTGCCGGCATGGGAAAAGAGCAGGGAGAATATTTTGCCTCTGTTCCCGGTCCTTATGACGACTGGGTAGTTGCTTATGCATATTCTGATTATGGAGACATGTCTGCAGAAGAGCAAGCCGCAAAACTTAATGAGCTTGCTTCCCGCTCTCCGGAACCGGGACTGACCTATGGAACAGACGAAGACGGCTTTCGCCGTTCGCCAAAATCTGTTGACCCGCTCTGTAATGTTTATGATCTGGGCGATGACCCCATTGCTTTTGGTCAACACCGCATAAATTTAAGTAAAGAACTCTGGAATAATGCCATCAAAGGATTTGAGAAACCCGGTGTTCGCTACCAGAAAATAAGAAGTGTCTTCATGAACGGTTGGCGCTCATTTTTTGAGGCGGCAGGTTTTGCTTCAAAATATATTGGCGGACTTCATCGCAACCGTAACCGTGTCAACGAAGATAAAACAGGCACTCCATTTGTTCCTGTCTCGGCAGCTGACCAAAAAAGAGCTATGAAGTTCCTAAAGGATAATATTTTTGCTGCTGATGCATTTAGTTTTTCAAGTGACCTGCTGAACAAAATTGTACAGGAAAATTTGGAGGACTTTAGCTTCTCGGCCTATTATGTTTCCCAGGTTGACTTCCCTATTCATTCATACGTACTGGCCGTTCAAAACAATGCTTTGAACATGCTTTACAGTCCATACATTCTGGGCCGGCTGGTCAACAATGAGCTTCGCTATCCTGATGGTGCCGAACACTACACCCTTAACAATATGTTTAACGATACCAGAAGAGCAATCTGGGGTGAGATTATTGCACCTTCCAACGTGAACAGCTTCCGCAGACAACTTCAACTGGCACATTTGAATAAAGTTGTCTCAATTTATCTGGGAAGTTCGGCAAGTTATCCTATCGATGCCCGCTCAATGGCGGCCAACGATCTGGATGTCATCTCAAGAACTATTAAGAAGAATATTGGTGCATCGACTTTGAATGAAACTACAAGAATTCATTTCAAAGAAGTACTTCGCCAGATTGATGCAGCCAAAGGCGCCGAAAGAACATTTATCGGAGCCAGATTCTAAAGGACTCAACTTAATTT
>JACZYS010000184.1 GCA_022570975.1 Candidatus Zixiibacteriota bacterium
TGAGGTGTAATTTGTATAATTATGTAATATAGAGGCTGTTACTGAGATCATATTGTCCCCGGAAACATATTTTCCCATATCAATTAGTTGTGATATGAAGGGGGTTATTCTGGTGCTTTTTCTTTCTCTATCATATATCACTCTGTTTGTGGATGAAGCCGACACGTCAGACATATCAGAGTTTGTTAATTTGGCAAATTCCGTAGAAAAGAAAATACTAACAGTATACCAATTAGATACGGTGATATAACGTTTCCTGTAAAATGCTCTTCCAAGAAATTGAAATTGGTCAGAACCTGAATTCCGGCTTTCAGATAGATTAGAGCCTCCGCCGGCAGAATCATTATCAAAAGAATTATTGTTTCCTGAAAAGATGAATGAACCATTAACACTTAACTCAACATCCTTGAACAATACTGGAATATAATCACTCACCGAATATGGAATATCAATGGCGGCAGTTTTCTCTGAGGCTAAGATAAAAAGCGACAAAGAACAAAAAATTACAAGTTTAAAGTACCTGTGCATCTGTTGGCTCCAATTCTCCGAGGCTGAATATATATGCCCCAGTACAATGGTCGTTTAAATTCTTCTGCAAAACCGCTGTCAAAATAGTTGACCTCAACTAAATGCACGAGTATTCAAATATAGTATTTCTTAGATACATAATATGCCAATGAATAGCCGTTTTTGGTTTATGATTGTCTTGAAATTTGTAATTTGGCGATTAATGTAGTATTATTTGGTTGAAACGGTTGGAAATTGCAAGTTAAGGCAAAGTGAAAAAATTATGATTGTCCTTGGGTTTTATAAATATGTTGAAATAGATGAGCCTGATGAACTAATGAAAAGGCTTAAGAAATTTTGTGTTCATGAAAAATATCGGGGGACAATTCTTCTCAGCCAAGAGGGTATAAACGCATCGGTCTCCGGTGACAGAGAGGCAATTGACTCTCTCAGAAAGTATCTTGTAAGTGACCCAAGATTTGAGAATCTGTTTTTCAAAGAAGAAGAGACATTGAATGAACATCCTTTCAAAAAGATGATGATAAAAGTAAAGAAAGAGATTGTCCGTTTTGACTGCCGGGTTGATTTAAAAAACAGCGGCCAGCATCTTTCTCCGGAAGAATTCGTTGATCTTTATGACTCATCGGGAAACTTAAAAGATAACATTGTTCTTCTGGACACTCGCAATGACTATGAGTTTGAGGTTGGCAGATTTAAGGGTGCAACCCATGTAAACCTGAAAACATTTAGAGAGTTTACAGAAAAATTAGACATAAACAAAATCAAAGACAAAAAAGTAGTCATGTACTGCACCGGCGGAGTCAGGTGTGAAAAAGCTACTGCCTTTGTAAAAGAGCAGGGAGTCAAAGATGTTTACCAGCTCAATCAGGGAATTATTCAGTTTGGGATTGAGTTTCCGGAGTCGGTGTGGGAAGGAAAGTGTTTTGTCTTTGATAAAAGAATGCACTCACCCATGAATTCAGATGGAGAAGTAGTCTCAAACTGTTTCATCTGCGGTAAAGTCTGTGATTTTCTCCGCAACTGCAAAAACGAAAAATGTGACCGGTTCCACATCTCCTGTATTGAATGCCAGGAATATATGAATAAGTGCTGTTCTGTGGAATGCAGAAAAGAAGTTTTAAGCCGAGCCACCAATTGAATTATTTTTCCAGATACCCCGACAGCCTCCCCTCTTTAACCCGTTAAAAGACATTAAGATAACAGCCAGAAAAGTTCTTCATTGAAATAGAATAATTCTGTTTGACAGCGTCTAAATATTGCTCTAACATTGCCTTCGAAAAGCATTTAATAGTAAATTAACATTCAAATTTTGGGGAACAAAATGAAAAAAATATTTGTAATTGTTTTTATGTTAGCCACTTTTGCTGTCTCAGCAAATTGTCTGGCCTCTGAAACCACTCTGCATGGAAGGCTCTATACACACTGGGTGCTTGACAATTCTGACAGCGCCGATGGTGAAAATTCTTTTGGTTTAAGCAGAGCTTACTTAACAGTAAAATCTAAACTCTCAGATGAATCTTCGGTTCATATTACCACAGATATTAGGAGCGTCAGCAATTATGACGGTTACTCAATAATTTTGAAATATGGATATTTTGACTGGAAACCAAAATTTGGTAACGGCAATTTCAAAATTCGTCTTGGCCTTCAGCCAACATTGTATTTTGGTCAGATGAACAAAATGTGGGGAAGAAGATACCTTCTTAATTCTACCGGTGCCTTAAATAACTTTCTAACAACATCTGATTTGGGAAGCAGTTTTATTTATTCTATTGGAGAAAAAGGAAAAAGAGGTACAGTTGCCTTGCAAATTTTAAACGGGACATCATATACCGATGTGGAAGAGCTCAACAATCAGAAAGACTTCAGTGGTTTTATCCAGTTCATGCCGTTTGTGAATAACGAGACTATGAAGAAATCAAAAATTCAAATTCAGTATTACACAGGGACACAAAATGAACCTGATTCACTTTTTGTAGACGCCTCTGATTTCAAAAAACAGTTGCTCTCTGTGGGAGCTTTGCTGGCATACAAAGAGACAATTGATTTTGGTGGTGACCTGAATTTTGCAACTACGGGTCCGGGAAATGCTACCGATGCTGACATCAAAGGCTCTGCCATTTCAATTTTTGCTACTTTATATTTCAAAGGCTTCAGTGATGAAGGCTCGGCACTTGCCAACTTAAATATCTTCGGCCGTCTTGATATGTTTGACCCCGACAGAGATATCAATAACAATTCAGAAAACCTTTTCATTGGCGGCTTGGAATACAACCCGACCGAAGGCTTTAAGGCCTCTTTAAATATAAAAACTACCAGTTTTGAAAACAGCAGTGTTGGTTCAAAGTCGTTCATAGGCGTTAATACTTTATTCAAGTTTTAATCATAATTCTCTGAGAGGTTAACAGTTTGGTCAAGTATATCTCTCTGCTGCGCGGTATCAATGTCAGCGGAAAAAACAAAATCAAAATGGAGCAACTGAAAGAACTGTATGAATCGCTGGGCTTTTCAAATGTCCAAACTTATATCCAAAGCGGTAATGTTGTTTTTGAAAATAGCAAAGATGAACTTGTTGTAAGTGCTAAGAAAATTGAAAAGATGATAGCAAGAGAATTTGGTTATTCGGTTATGGTAACAATCAGGACAAAAAGACAGCTTGAAGAAATTATATCGCACAGCCCCTTTGATGACAAAATGAAAAAAGATATCAGCAAACTATATGTAACATTTTTGTCCGACAAACCGTCAAAATCATCTCTTGATTCCATAGTACTCCCCGGCAAGATTACTGAAAAATGGTTTGTTGTGGGGCAGGAGATATTTTTGTTCTGTCCCGATGGTTACGGCAGAACCAAACTCAATAATAATTTCTTTGAGAAAAAAATAAAACTTTCGGCAACAACAAGAAACTGGAGAACGGTTAACAAGCTTCTTGAGATGCTTGGGTGATTAATGGCAAAAAAAATCCGGTGATTTATTTGACCACCGGATTTTTAACTGATTTAATGATTATTGTTTAAGGTTTATTAACTAACAATTTCATTTATTGAAACTGTTTTTTTTACAACCGATCATCTCTCATGCCATCGGCAATTGCTTCATTGGGACATCCAATTTTCCAACGACCCTGGAAAAATCCTCGTTCCCCATCTTCGGGATTGGCAAATCTTCCACCCATCAGACCAATCAGCATCTTCTCAGCATTTAATATTCCGCCATAGAAATATCCGCCAAAGGTCAGGTGGTTAGCCTCCCCATTACTGTCATCAAGGATTGGCTGAAAAAATCCTCTGACAAATCCTTCAAAATTACCGTTAGCCGATATCCATTTCCCGAAGAAAACATTTTCTCCGTTTTCTCTTTGACCGTAATGACCTTTCAAGTATCCAACGATCATTCCGCTTTCATTCATCCACTTGCCTCTGAACACGCCCATTCCATCTTCATTAACACCCCAATGACCGGCCATAAAACCGCGAGGACAATGGGGAAGGTCAAGTCTAAAGGAATGGAAGGCTACGGCATTGGAATCTTCCAAAAAGACAATTGTGTCCAATGACTCAAGCTCTTCTATGTCAAAGACTCTGGTATATGGACCGGCGCACGCTCGATGTCACCGGTTTCATTGAGCGCCGTCACCATCACCACCAGGATGTCGCGCGTCTTGGGATCGGAGACGTAGCGACGGGCATCGGCGAAGGCGAGCTTCATCGCTTCCAGCTGAATATGAACGCTGTCAGCTGAATCGACGGGATGTGACGCAAGGTCCGTGTCATCCAGAATGCCAAGCATGAGAAGTGCGGCGATGCCCTGTCCGTTCGGCGGGATTTCGTGGAGCGTGTAGCCCCGATAGTCGACCCGGATTGGATCAACCCAATCGGCCTGGTGCGCGGCAAGGTCCTCTTCGGTCATCGCGCCGCCCGTGTTCCTGGCGTGAGCGGCGATTTTCTCAGCCAGGTCGCCTCGGTAGAAGGCTTCGCCGACCGTTGCCGCGATGCGTTCGAGGGTGCTCGCTTGCGCCTCGAATCGGAAGGTCTCACCGACGTGCGGCGCGCGACTTTCAGGTAAGAATGCAGCGCGAAAATCGGCCGACTCGCCGAGGGATTCCGCCGCGGCGCCCCAGGGACTAAACAGGCCCGATATTCAGGCCACGGTCACGGCGCTGGCGTTGTCACAGGCGCAGGCCCTGACCCCCACTCCGGTCCCTGAAGGGACGCGCCGGGAATTGCTGGCCTTCGCGGCAGGCCACCGTTCTACGTCGGATGATTGGGACCGCTTCCATCAG
>JACZYS010000012.1:0-11394 GCA_022570975.1 Candidatus Zixiibacteriota bacterium
CTCAGGCAAAAAAAGTGAAAGCACTGATAAGAACAAACCGGAATCAACGGTTAAGAAACAGATGGTTTCAGAACCCGGAGCTACCACGGTCGATATTAATTTTGACTACCAGCCCTCAAATATCCCCTACGACTTAAACGGAAAACCGGTGGAAGTTGGTGGAATTCGTTTCACACCGGCCACTCAGTGGACAGACTTTGGACCATCCGGAATGCGTACGGCCAGCTACGCTTATGGGCCTCTGCCAAATGATAAGGACTCAGCCACGGTTACCGTATTTTACTTTGGTGCAGACGGAGGCGGCACGATTGAGGAAAATCTGGAGCGATGGATAAATCAAATGTCGTTAATGGATGGCCGAGACCCTCACTCTGGAAAAATTCTTTACAAAATAGACGTGGATGGAATGAATACCCATATCCTTTCAATTTATGGCATTTATTCGGCTTCTATGGGCGGACCAATGTCGCGAGAAAAAGAAGAAAAATATGATTATCGAATGGTCTGTGCAATTGTGGAAGCACCGCAGGGAAATGTCTTTTTTAAATTGACCGGTCCCGACTTCACTGCAAGAATCATGATTGAGGCATTCATGCCAATGATTAAGTCTCTTAAGAAGATATAAGTTTATATATAAGATGGATTTTCACTTTTAATGATTATACTGTCCTAGCCAGTTTAATTTATCGCAGTATTCCAATTTTATGGAAAAACAGGCTGCATTTGTGTAATTATGTTATAATTGACAAATTTCCTTAAATTCTAATAGATTAGCTTGGCCTTAGATTAAGATATTGAAAAACAATTAAATTATTTGGGTTGCAATTTGATAAATCATTCCAGGTGGGTTTTTTGGGGGTCTCTTGGCGGTCTGATAGCCGGAGCAGTATTGGGTTATTATTTCCCTTACTGGGTAAATTCTTTTGAGTTCATTCCCCAGCTATTTACTAACGGACTAAAGTTAATACTCGTCCCTCTAATCGTAACATCAATTATTTCCGCCGTGACTCAGCTTTCAGGATCTGTTAGGTCAGCCGGAGCAATAGCCCGGTCATTCATATATTTTGTTTCAACTACTGCTATGGCGGTAATAACCGGCATTATTCTGGTAATTCTGTTTAATACCGGAGCAACGGGAATTGATCGCGGGGGTCAGTTTCCTGATGAGCTCAGTGCATTGGTCAATGAACCGCTAAGCAGCCTGCTTCAAAACCTGATACCAACTTCCTTTCCCGAAGCAATTTTGATGGGCAACTATCCGGCCATCATATTAATAGCAATTATTTTGGCAGTTGCTCTCAGCCTTTCCGGTAGAAGTGCAAAAGTCCTGATTGACTTGAATAAATCAGCATATGATTTGGTATATAAAATTATTGAGTTCATAATGGTTGCGCTGCCGGTAACATTATTCTTGATGTCGGCCAGTTTGTTTTCTCAAAATCATTATGATTTTCCGGAAATCCTCACCAATGTTTCATCGTTCTTCATGGTCTTGTTGATCGGACTTGTTATCCACGCCCTGTTTCTGCTGCCTCTTATTCTCAAGAAACTTGGGAAGCAGTCGCCGCTTGAATACTTCAAGGGGCTCCTCCCTGCCCTTTCCACAGCTTTCGCAACCGGTTCCTCAATCACAACTCTCCCCATCACAACCGAATGTGCAATCACCAATTGTCACGGCAACAAGAATGCGGCGGCCCTGGTGATTCCGATTGGTTCGGTTTTCAATTTGAACGCTACGGCTATGTTTGCCGTAATAGCTACATTAACTGCCGCCAATATGTATTCTATTGAGTTGAGCATCGGTACGATTCTTCTTCTGATTTCAGGAGCTGTTCTGGCTTCTTTTGGAATTTCAGGAATCACCTATGGCTCATTGATATTGACGACTATTCTTTTTGGCATTGCCGAGCTGCCCACTGCTGCCTATGGTTTCATCGGGATTCTCTTTCTTGCCGACTGGTTCAGCAGCCGTCTTTTGGCGGTTGTTAATATCTGGAGTGATGTAACAGGAAGCGCTGTCATATCAGAGTTTATTGAACCGCAGAAAAAACCACGAAAAACATCCCGGGTATCTTCCAGAAGCACCGGAAGGACCACGAGTCGGAGCGACAGTTACAGCAGATCAAAACGTTCTTCATCCAGAGAGAGAAAACCGTCATCTTCATCATATAAATCAAGAACTGAACGGTCGCCGAGAACAGATAAAGACAAGAGATATTCTCGAGAGAGAAGTGACTCCTACAAAAGGAGTGAAGATAAAAGAAAGCCTTCAGGTTCATCTGAAAGCAGCAGCAAATATATGAGACCGGAAAGAAGCAGCTCCACAAGAACAAGTAAGATTAAAGATGAAAAAGCTTTTGAA
Source organism: Candidatus Zixiibacteriota bacterium (assembly GCA_022570975.1). Lineage (GTDB taxonomy): Bacteria > Zixibacteria > MSB-5A5 > GN15 > FEB-12 > JACZYS01. The sequence goes on from JACZYS010000012.1 coordinate 2,363, forward strand.
ATATATTCAGAAAAAGAGATGCCGATAGATTTGGACGCACCGGTTCCAAAAACGATTACACCAAAAAGTAGAACTAAGAGCACGCCCAAGAGCAAGCCCAAGAGCAAGCCCAAAAACACATTTGACATCACTGCTCCCCCTTCATCTCTTCCAACTATGAAAGATTCGGCTCCACCTCTGGAAAAATTTGATAAACCATCGGAAATAAAAGCAAGGCCCTTGAAATCAGAAACCAAGAAACCGGAGCCATTAAAATCAAATAAGGAATCTGTTTCAAAAGATGAACCTGAAACTAAATTTGGAAGAAGAAGCAGAACACCGGCAAGTGCAAAACAAGAAGAAGGTTCAACGGAACAAACGAAACAAAAAGATGCCCCGGTCTCAGAAAAAGCTGCTGAAAAGAGTGAACCAAAAGAAGAAAAACCACTGACATACGGAAGAGTTCGCAAAAAAAGGCCTTAGGTTACGATGTTAGATATATAAGATTTGGAATATTTGGCTAATTAGTGAGTATAATTTGTAGTATGATTACGGGCAGAGATTTGTTTTGAATAATATTAAAGTCTTCATATTGATGATTTCGATGATGGCTCTTTTGGTCTGGGTCGGTTATTTTTTTGCCGGTCAAGGTGGGATGATCATAGCTTTCTTAATTGCTACCGCGATGAATGTGGTCAGTTACTGGTTTTCTGATAAGCTGGTGCTAAAAATGTACAAGGCCAAAGAGATTTCAGAATCGGATCATCCCAGACTTTATCGGGTCGTTAAGAGAGTATGCCAGAATGCCGGCAACATGCCAATGCCAAAAGTTTGCATTGTACCTTCCAAAGCGCCAAATGCCTTTGCGACCGGCAGAAACGAAGATCATGCGGCTGTGGCCGTGACCGAAGGGCTTCTTGAGATTTTGAGCGAGGATGAACTGGAAGGTGTTGTTGCCCATGAGATAGGTCATATCAAAAACAAAGATATGCTGATAGGAACCGTGGCCGCTACTATGGCCGGAGCCATTGGGATTATTGCCTCGATTGCTCGCTGGGGAGCTATTTTTGGAGGTTACGGCCGGAGTAATGAAAGGGGCGGTGCTGCCGGGCTGATTGTAGCGGCCATTGTTGCTCCCTTGATTGCCATCATTATTCAAATGGCAATTTCCCGCCAACGTGAGTTTAAAGCCGATGCCCGGGCCGGACGAATTACCGGAAAGTATCTGCCGCTTGCATCCGCCCTTGAAAAACTGCACAAGGCTCCGGTACGGATGAATCTGGACAACAAACCGGCAACGGCACATATGATGATTGCCAATCCTCTTTCCGGAAAAGGAATGAGTTTTTTATTTTCAAGCCATCCACCTTATGAAGAAAGAATAGAGAAACTCAAAGTCCTTGCCCAGCAGTCTTCATATGCAGGATTCAATCAACCTTGAAAATAGAAGCAGAAAATTATTCAAATTTATTTTCGGGGCTAAAATAAATGGATAGCCCTGTTTTACTGGAACTGCTTGCAATTTTAACCTTAATTCTTGCCAACGGATACTTTGCCCTCTCCGAATTCTCTGTAATTGCCAGCAGGAAATCAAAGCTCAAGCAGAATGTCGATGAAAAAAAACCAGGAGCATTAGCAGCAAAAAAACTTCATGACAATCCTAACAAGTTTTTGGCATCGGTCCAGGTTGGTATCACTCTCTTTGGAACACTGGCCGGAGTATATGGCGGTGCTACTCTTGTAAAGGAGTTGGAGACGGCCATTCTTGCCCTCCAAATTGATTGGCTGAGTCAATTCGTATCCCCTTTGTCAGTTGCTCTGGTAGCACTGTTAATTACTGTTGTTTCTGTTACTCTTGGGGAACTTGTGCCCAAATATATTGCTCTGTCTAATCCGGAAAGGTTTGCCATAATGGTTGCCAGGCCAATATCCATTTTTGTAAAAATTTCAGGATTCTTTGCAATTTCGTTAAGCTCTCTTTCAAATTTCATAATAAAGATGATTGGGATCAAAGAAGATTCCACCCGCTCCGCCATAAGCGAAGATGAAATAAATCTGATGATACTTGAGGGAAAAGAAAAGGGAGTTTTTGATGATACCGAAGAAAAACTAATTAAGTCTGTATTTGATTTTGCCGACTCCACCGTCAGAAGAGCCATGACTCCCCGCACCGATGTTGTTGGCCTGGAGATAAATGAAAACCAAAAAAAGATTACCAGCATCATTATTGAAAATGAATACAGCCGTTATCCGGTTTATAGAAAGACAATCGATAACATTGTCGGGGTGCTGCATACCAAGGATTTGATTGTTCAAAATATTGACCCTAATCTGATTATTTTGAATGACATAATTCGTAAGACAATGTTTGTACCTGACTCTATGCCGCTTTCCAAGCTCTTGAACGAATTCCAGATGAAGAAAATTCACCTGGCTATCGTATTGGATGAATTTGGCGGAACAGCAGGAATTATTACCTTGGAAGATCTTTTAGAAGAGCTGGTTGGGGAGATCAGGGATGAGTATGATGAAGAGTCCCCGCCTTTAGTAAAACAATCTGACAATGTCGCTTTTGCAGAAGGCTCTGTCTGGCCGGGAGCAGTCAATGAACTTATTGGCTGCAATTTGCCGGAAGCAGGTGTTGATTCCCTGGCTGGTTTGATCATTGACAAACTCGGAAAAATCCCAAAGAAGAATGATATTATTGAAATTGAAAATGTAAAAATTTCAATATTGGAGATGGACCAGAACAGAATGACCAGATTAAAACTAGAAAAAATTGATGAACCTTCTGAATAACAAAACAGTTCCTGCCTGTGCTTAAAATAATTCTGGCACCATTGAAATGGATTAGGGCCCTTTATGATTGGGTTCTCATTTGGGGTGAGTCAAAATATGGCTCTACGGCACTTTTTGTTCTCGCCGTTACCGAGGCCTCATTTTTCCCTGTTCCCCCAGATGTTCTTTTGGTGACTCTTACCATGGGGGCTCATAAGAAATGGTTAAAATTTGCCCTTATCTGCTCGGTTGGGTCGGTAGTGGGTGCCGTGATAGGTTACATTATTGGATTCTATGCTTTTGAGTTTATTGGCCAGTCCATGCTGTCATTGACAGCACTCATTACCGGAGAAAGCGCCGAAAGTCTCCTTAAAACAGCCCAGTACTGGTTTAATGAAAAAGAAATGTTTGGCCAAAAAGTAGGTCCTTGGGCGGTCGGAATTGCCGGGTTCACCCCGATTCCTTTTAAGGTCTTTACAATTTCTGCCGGATTTTTTAAGATGACCTTCCTGCCCTTCGTTATCGCATCGCTTTTGAGCAGGTCAATCAGGTTTTTTGCTGTTGCCGGATTGATAGGAATACTTTATGAAAAAAAAGGTGACAAGATTAAAGTCTTTATTGATAAGTATTTTAACCTGCTTGCTTTTTTGTTGCTACTTCTATTTGTACTTGGATTTATGTCACTCAAATTTGTGAAAGGTTGAGCTGTGGCTGGAAAAATTGTTACTCTTGAAATCACTGACTTAGCCTTTGACGGAAAATCTGTTGCCCACCTTGACGGTAAAGTTGTCTTCTTAAAAGGAGGGCTCCCCGGAGAAAAAGTGGAAGCGGAAATCACAGTGACAAAACCAAGATATAATACTGGAATTGTAACAAAACTTTTGACAAAATCAGAGCATCGAATCAAAGCAAAATGTTCCCATTTCGGCATTTGCGGCGGATGCACCTGGCAGGACCTCAAATATGAAATTCAGCTTATGTACAAACAGAAACAGGTGTATGACTGCTTAGCCAGAATTGGCAATCTGTCGGAAACAGAAATAGATGAAATTATTCCGTCTGAAGAGATATTTAATTATCGCAACAAGATGGAATATTCTTTTCATACTTCCGGTGATAACAGCTTCACTCTCGGTCTTCATCAACGAGGGCATTTTGACAAAATATTTGATTTAAAAAAGTGTCATCTGCAAGCTGAGCCGTCCAGTAAAATTGTCAACTGGATGCGTGACTATGTTGCAAAAGAAGAAATCCCGGTATATGATGTGTTAGAGCATACCGGCTATATGCGGTTCTTGATGATTAGGACTGCTGCCGGGACCGAGGAGTTGATGATTAATATGGTGACCAATTATGGTGACTTCCCTGATCCTGAAAAATTCATAGAACAAATTCTTCCCGATTTTCCTGAGATAACAACTATTGTCCATAACCAGAACGGTAAAAAGTCTAATATCGCTACCGGAGAGATTGAGAAAATACTACATGGTCCCGGCTTTATAACAGAAAAGCTGTTAGGCCGTTCTTTCCGAATAAGCTCAAATTCCTTTTTTCAAACCAATCCAAAGCAAACAGAAACTCTTTACAGAACCGCTTTTGAAATGCTTGGGCCTGATTCAAACGACCGGGTTTTGGATCTTTACTGCGGAACCGGCTCTATAGGAATTCTACTGGCTGATAGAGTGAAAGAAGTAGTTGGGGTTGAAATTGTTCCAGATGCAATTGTGGCCGCGAGAAAGAATGCGGAGATTAATGGTATCGAGAATATTCAGTTTTATGAAGCCAATGTAAAAGATTATTTAAATGCCGGTTCGCAAGAGATTGAGAATTTCAATATTCTGATAATTGACCCGCCCCGAGCCGGTATTAATCCAAGGGCACTCAAAAAGATGCTGAAATTGAAACCTGAGAAAATACTTTATATTTCATGCAACCCGGCTACATTTTCAAGAGATGCAGCAAATATTGTTGAAAGCGGATACACTCTCCCCCGTGTCAAACCGGTAGATATGTTTCCGCACACCATGCATATTGAGCTGGTTTCTGTTTTTTACCGTGAAAAATGAAAACTTGCCAAACTACTTTTGCTTTTTTAAATTGTCGGCTAAAATTATAATGAGGATTAAAAATGACAACTGACAGACGATTTTTCAAATTGTATTATCCCCTGCTTATCTTTCTTTCTTTATTAACGATATCAAATGTTCAAGGAAAGTCAAAATTTGAAACCCTTTCCAACCAGATACTGGAATCCATTCAGGCATTTTATCCGGTGAAATCAACAGAAATGGGTATTCATTCCTATGATTACCATCTGGCAGATTATTCTTCATCTTCGGTCAAAAAAATGACCAAGTCTCTTAACAAATTTCAGACCAGACTTTATAAGTACAAATCTGCAAAACTGACCAGAGAGCAAAAGATTAATTATAAACTGCTCAAATCAAATTTGGACATAGCCCTGCTTGATTTAAGAAAGATTAGATGGCACAAGAAATCTCCGCAGTTATATGTTGATGAAGCAATTAATGGTCTCTATTTCCTCATGCTTTCCGGGCATGCTCCCATGAGCGAAAAGGTGGTTGCTATAATAAGCCGGATGAAACAAGTACCGGCCCTGTTCAAAACGGCCAAAAAAAATATCTCCAAACCGCCGCAAGTTTATATAGATGCCGCTTTGGAGTCGCTGGAGTCGGCAATTGAGTTTTATAAGCTTGCTTCAGGAAAGCTTATGAGTCAATTCCCGGAACGGGCTGACAATATTTTGAAGATATCTACACGGGCCAGAGAAGCGATGACAGATTTTTCATCCTTCCTCATAGAAATCACACCCGGTAAAGAAACAGCCTTTTCCATTGGGAAAGATAATTTTGATTATAAGCTGAAACACGAATATTTCTTTGATTTTGATTCTGACTCACTCTTAAAGATTGGTGAATCTCTTTTGGCTGATGCCCAAAAAGCTTACCGAACCTATGAAAAATATTTGGAAGACAGTCACCAGAACGGAGCCGACTCTGTTTATGTACCAAAAGAGTTTAACCGTCAGGATATTCTGGATTATTATAACTGGGAAACAAACCAGGTCAAAATATTCCTTGAGAAAAATAATATCATTAATGTGCCTGAAAATATTGGCCAGCTTTCGGTAATTGAAACCCCGCCTTTTTTACGTTCCATGCACGGTGGCATTGCATACCAGCCGGCAGGTCCGTTTGACAGTGAGCAGCACGGTTATTTTTATGTCAGACCGATTCCAGAAGACTTAAACAGGAGGCTTCTTGAAAGCAGGTATAGATATGTCCACAGGAGAGGTTTCAAGGGTTCCGTCGTGCACGAGGCTTACCCGGGGCACCATCTTCAGCTTCAGATTGCCGGAATGAACAAAAGCAAGGTTAGAAAATGGCAGTTTAATATAATGATGATTGAGGGCTGGGCCCTGTACTCAGAGGAAATGATGTATGAGAACGGGCTCTTTGGTGACGAGGACCCGGTTCAATGGCTGGGGATTCTTGGAGGGATCAGATATCGGGCGGCTCGGATTGTTGTAGATGTCAAACTCCACACCGGCCAATTCAGTTACGACCAATGTGTTGCCTGGATGAATGAGACTCTGGATATTGAAACCGAGGGGCAAAAGGCTTACATCAGGAAAGAAGTCAGAAGATATACCCATAATCCGACTTATCAGATGTCATATCTGATGGGAAAGAGAGAGATTTTGAGATTAAGAGAAGCATACAAGAATAAGCATTATGAAGACTACACTCTGGCAGCTTTTCATAACTGGCTTTTGGAAAAAGGCTCTCTTCCCCCGGCATTGATATGGGATTATCTCAAGTAAGCTAATTGTCAGAAAATTTGCCGGAAGAGATCATATAATCAGAATAAAATCTGCTTGTATGATTTTTTTTTGTATTTAAATTATTCAATAAGAAAACGGTTGAAATAATTTTCAAGGAGAGCAAATGGCCCAAGAAGGCTTACTTTGCTGGAGCTGCGGTAAAATAACAGATATAACCGGAAGAGTGATGAGATCTGACTGCTGTGAGTCATGTCATGCAAATCTTCGCAGCTGCCGGGGATGCCGACATTTTGACCCGACAAGAAGATATCAGTGCCGGGAAACAATTGACTCGCCGATAGCGATGAAAGAAAAGAGCAACATGTGTGATTTTTTTCAGCCCCGAGCCGCATTTAAGGCCGCCGGCGGCATAACCGGAGGCAAAAGTGACAAAGATGCCCTCAAGAAGAAATTTGATAGTTTGTTTGATGATTAAACAGGAAAAACTACTTGAGCCCTTTGAACCAGGTGTTGGCAAATTTACCGTTTAGATTGGGATCAAAACCGATAACTCCAACCAGCTGATTTCTTACAAGCCCGGCAACAATCAGGCCATACTCAGGATGCTCAAAGGCGAGTCCAATTCCTCGGTCAAATTCAAACCCCTTTGGATCTTCTACCACAACACTTCCACCGTTTACTTCACTGTTCTTTGCAAAGGCTAAAAGATTATTATATTTCTTACCGCTTTCATCTCTCATTAGAAAAAGGGTAAATTTGACCTGATTCGTTTCCGGCAAGTAATCAGTCGTAAAGACTTTATTGAGACCGCCTATGCCAAGATAATTATAGGGGATAAATTTTCCCGAAGGCACTATTTTGCGATTGAATGGGAACATAATAAAATATGAGGGGATTTTTGGGGGTGCGTCAATTTGTGAAACAATTACATCGGCAAACGGTTTAACTTTTTCAATTTTATTTTTTTCAAATTCATCAAAACTTATTTTGACAACATAAGCACCATAAACAAAATATATCTGACCGCTTTCAGCATATGACTCAGCTAAGTATGATTGAAGTTTTGTGTCATCCTTTCTGAAATGAGCGTAGTAACCATAGGCATCATTGGCATGAGTGAATTGCATAATGTCCACGCTCATGGTGTCGCCCATATTAGCATATAACCCGGAAGACTTTCCTGTAAAATTGAAATACAATAATAGGCTGTCGGTTGACAGACTGTCAACAAGTTCGGTTGTGATTTCACCAATTAGAATGACTCCGAGAGAATCAATACTGCCCGGGAGTTTCAGCATGCCGTCATATACTACATCAGAGATTACAGGTTTGCTTAATTTTGGCAGTTCAAATTTGCTTTCATCTGAGCAGGCTAAAACAGATGCTGACAAAAAAGCTATTGAAAAGAGTTTGAAAAACTTACAATACATACATTATCAAGTAAACAGTGACCGTAAATAAGATGACATCAATTATGATGGGAATATCACTGACCGCCTCGGTTGTTGGTGAACCGCCTTTTTCTTCTTTGTGTATCAGATATAAGTATCTGAAAATCCCAAACAGAACAAAAGGAATAGTAATATACATATATTCGGTATGAAGTTTTTCAGCTACTTCATTGGAAAGAGAATATAAAATATGAATGACAACAACCGATGCCGTGACAACTCCAATCAACTGGTCCAATAAATAAGGAGAATATTTGTCCAGAGATTTCCGGTGCGAGACCGCTTTATCATCCAGAAGAATCATTTCATGCCTTCTTTTGCCAAGTATTAAAAACAAGGCCAGAAACAAAGTGCTTATTACCAGCCATTTTGAGGCCGGAACAGAAATTGCAATAGCCCCGGCATAGGCCCGGAGAACAAAACTCAGGGCAATAGTCATGACATCGACAATGACGATATTCTTGAGCACCAAAGTGTAGAAAAAGTTTAAGAAAATAAACAGCAGCGAAACTATAAAGAAACTGTAATTTATGTACCACGCCCCCCAAAGACCTACGACCAGAATTATCAGGAGAAAAAATGCAGCTGTTGATTTTGAGATCTCCCCTGAAGCTATCGGTCTGTTTCTCTTCAGCGGGTGCTCTTTATCTTTTTCTGAATCAACAATGTCATTGTATATATATATAACCGAAGACAGCAGGCAGAATATTGCAGTGGCCCAAAAGGCCGTTTGAAGTTTGGCCAGATTTGTAATTTCTCCGGCAAATAACAGGGCGGCCAGCAGGATTGAGTTTTTCACCCACTGGACCGGTCTGGCCAGTTTTACCAGTTTAAAAAGCATCTTAAAAAGTAAAACTCAAAGACTTGTAATTCAAGTATATAATTTGGTCATTCTGGGCCGATTCACAGTTAAAAGTTTTGATTGTACCGATTTAATGTTATAATCTATAGATGAGAACTACCAGACCCAAGAAAGCCTCAATTGCTCACTATTGCCTTCTGGTCAACAAACAGGCCGG
>JACZYS010000012.1:11404-13959 GCA_022570975.1 Candidatus Zixiibacteriota bacterium
GCTGAGTGAGTTAATCTCAAAAATAAGATCCAAGAATCATAATTATACGCTGATAGACAAAGACAACGTATCCAAAATGCTTCTTAGAGCAGAAAACCTGTGCTCCAATAGAAAAGTCCCGGATTTTGTCCGCCGTCGGGGTAAAATAACGGCTCTTGTTTCTTGCGGCGGCGATGGAACCTTGAATTTGACTTCAAGAGTGGCCATCAAACATTCCCTTCCTGTCGGAATTGTTCCCATGGGAAAAGATAACAATATTTTTCGCTCATTGTTTTCTGATTTGTCTTTTTCAAAAGCAATCAGAAATATTTTCCAGAAAAAGCAGATTTTAATTAATACCGGTCTGATTGGGAATCAGATTTTCTTGGGCTCATTTGGTTATGGCTATACGGTGGAGCTTTTTAAGTACTTTGCAAAAAGAAAAATGCCAAAATTCAAGTTTGGCTGGTCAAGTGCGCTGGCTGAAATTTTGAAAAATCTTCACAAGAAAAAGATGATAGTTAAAATTGATTCTTTTCGGTTTGAGACAGATTTACGGTTCTTAAACATAAACTTGCAAAAATACTCGGCCGGATTGCCAATTGGAAATGGTTCTTTTGATTCTGACAAGAAACTTGAACTGATTTTTGATTTTGACGCTTCTGAAAAACATTTTACGGAATTCAGTCACAAAACCAATAAAGGAACATATCGCTATGGATCGGATATCAGAATGTTCCGGGGAGAAAAAATTACCATCCAGCCCCTCAAAGATGATGTTGTCTATGTTGATGGCGAACTAATTAAGATCCCTTCTAATATTGTCGAAATCTCAATGAGTGAACAACAACTCAATGTGTTGGGAGTATCGGATAGACATTGAACAACACTTCAAAATATTTTCTTCTCTTTTCACTCCTGACACTTTTGCATATCCCCTGTTTTGCATTTGACGACTCAGATTCTCTTTTAACTGACAGCCTGAGTAAGCTGCCCGACACAACAATATTCAATCCTCATCAAACTCTTAAGAAATATATTGAGGTTAGCAATCCGGTTAATTTTGAAAAGAGGTTGAGGCAAAATCCAACAAAAGCATTGCTAAAATCTATGATCCTTCCAGGGTTGGGACAGTTGGGGAATAAAAGATATGTGAAGTCTTTCATATATTTTGGATTGTACAGCTGGTTTTTGGGTGCAAGAATTCATTATGGAAAACAGACTTCTGACTTTTGGGAAAAATTTGAACAGGCGGAATCAATAAGTCTGAGAAACCAGTATTATGGTCTCTTTGAAGATAGAAAAGATGAACGAAATAAGTTTGGCTGGTTTTTGGTGATTACCACATTTGTCTCAATGTTCGATGCCTATTCAGATGCCCACTTATCCGGCTTCCCAGTAAAAGTTGAAAGCAGTCAAATTGATTTTGAGGACCACCACTTCTTGCCTGATAAACTGGTTCTGACTTTTGGCATTGATATTTAGTCGCTTAAGATAAAGTCTTTGTTCTTGAGATCATATATTTCCGGATCAACTATCTTGATTATTTTTCGGTGAGACTGATCTTCGCTTGAAAGATCAACCCATTCCTGTTTTTCCTTCAGACCTTTTTTATCTCCAATAATTTTCACATAAGGCCGGTTCATATCTTCTTCACTGTTGGTCAACACTAAAGCTATTTCTTCGGTTGACAGAAGGACAATTGACCCAGGGGGAAATATTCCGACTATCCGGTTAAAGATGTCAAGTATAAACGGATCAAATTTTACTTTCATCTGGTAGTGCATTTTCTTTAATACCGTCTCAGGAGAGATAGCTTTTTTTAAGTAGACTCTCCCTGAAGTAAGAGCATCAAAAGTATCAACAACTGAGATTATTTTTGAGAAGAGAGTCGGGTCTCGCCGTTTATATATCAACATAGGATAACCGGTAAAATCTTTATTGATATGATGCTCAAAGGCGCCTCTGGCACCTCTGGCCGTATGAATATCAAGCTTCATATTTCTCAGGATAGTCTTGGCCCCAAGGTGAGGATGCATCTGCATCTGCATCCAGTCATTTTCATCATAAGCCTCTGCCTTGCGTATCAAATCATGGGGAAGTCTTACTTTGCCAATATCATGAAATAAGGCTGCAAAACCTAACTGAGAGAGACGGGCTCTATCCAAACCAAGCCGTACGCCGACTGTCAGTGAATAAACACAGACATTGGTTGAATGGGCATAAGTATAGTCATCATAATCTTTAATTGCCGTCAATTCCAAAAGTGAGGATTCATCACGGGTAATATGGTCAATCAGGGAGTGAACGACTCGCTTGGTTTTGGAAGAGTTAATTTCTTTGTCAATTTCGGTCATGGCGACAGCTTCTTTGACAACATTAATAGCCTGGTTGAAATTACTTCTGGCCGCTTTCCTAAATTTCCTCCTGATATCGGTGGGCAGGTCGGACTCTTTCTTTTTCATTTCAGCAAGAGAAAGAAGTTTAATTGAGGCCAGCTGATGAGTTTTTAAACTCATCGACAAGCTGTCCAAATTCTGGCTGTTTGGCTTGATAGATGAAATAAATTTTATAAA
>JACZYS010000012.1:13969-21514 GCA_022570975.1 Candidatus Zixiibacteriota bacterium
ACATCTGAAATGGTAGTATTTGACCCAAAGCAAACACCCCCGATTCCCAGTGTTTTCCATTCTTCTACTATAGACGAAGCTCCGGAACCTTCTGCATTACCTAATCTTACCAGTTTATCATTAACAAAATAGCGATCCCGAAATGCTTTTATGGCTATTTCTCCTCTGTCGTTAATCATTGCATCCAACACCTTAAAAAACGCCCCACTCTGATTTTTGAACATAGGATTATTTTCTTCTACTAGGCGGGCTGTTTTATAGAGAACAAAAAAACCGTTCACCAGCTTTTGTTCGGATTCACCGGCCAGTACTCTAAAATCAGTATTTGCTTCGGTTACCATTATTCCCCTCCATAAATGAGAGCACGTCGTTTGTACAGAGCGGCTCTGGCCTGTTTTTTAATATCCGGCCGCACATTACTGGTTAACTTTAGCAGCATTTTTTCTGCTTTTTCACCTCGGTTTAAACTCAGTGATTCAAATGCTGCCGCCCGGTAAAATTTAAGCAGGCTGTCATCAAAAATATTGTATTTCAGAATAAGGTTGCAAAGAAATCTCACCGCCTGGTCTCCTCCCAGAATTGAAAAGGCGTTTAAAAGTTGCTGCTGGTCCTGAGATTCTATTTTGTCAAAGCTGTCATCGTTTATAATCTCGGCTATTGCTTCTAATGCTTGCTGTCCCTTGCGAGAACTGATTGACCTGACTGATTCGCGGCGAATTGTTTCATCATCATCTCTGGTAAGTTTTACCAAGAGTGAAATTACGTTTTCATTATTTGTCTCTCGTAATGACATAACCAAAGTATGTCTTACCGGGTTATTTTTATGTCCGGCAACTTTTGAGAGGAGCCTGATTGCTTCATCATCACCAATTCTGGAGAGTACAATGATTGAGCTTATTACGATGTCAGGGTTCTTGTCGGTCAGACCGTTAGCAATAATATTGAGATTGTTTCTGCCCTTGAGGGCAAGAAAATCGCAGAATGACCCTTTGTGAATTTCAAATTTGAGTTTCTCAAGTGTGGAGCTGACACCTCTCAGAGCTTCCCATCCAAAATTATCCAAATATTGCTTTATGATTCCTGCCCCAATTTCTCTGTCTTCATTCAGTGCTTCTACGAGAATTTCTAATCTTTCTCTGCTGCTTGAGGTAATTTCTGTCTCTTTTAATCTTTCAGCCCACAGAGGTTTTGACTTTCTGATTTTTTCTTTAAGTTCCAAAAGATAATTCAAGAGAAGTCCTGCTTCTAAAACCCTGCCTGCGAAAATAAATTCTGACATTATTTTTTCACAAATTGTGACGCTTTCACTAAATCCGGTGAAGTCTGTCTCCTGATGAAGCATTTCTTTCAACAGCTCCGATGTTGATTCATACATATCAAAATGAGAATCTGACTCAAGAAGCTCAGCTATCAATTCACCTTCTTTTTCAGAGAGCTCTATTTCATTTTGCAATACCATTGTAGTACTTGGAGGCTCGGGAACTCGTTGCGCGGTACTGGGAGCAAAACCCATGGCATCAATAGCCTCAGATAAATTAAGTGATGAATCTTCATCATCTTCTATCCCTATTACTTCATACGCCAATGAACGAGGAATGTGAATAGATGGTCCCACTCCTAGAGTTGAATATCCTGGCTCACCTGAAGATGATCCGCCGGATAAGTTGCCCTCACCGGTTGGAAGGTCGTCTAAGTCATCTAAATCTATCTGGTTGCTTTCGCTTGCAGTATTAAAGATTGATTCATAATTATCAGTTGAGCCTTTACCAAAGATAGCCTTTGAGCTAACTTCGCCGTTGTCGGCAGAGTCACTGTCCGCAAAATTATCAAAGTCAAGATTTCCTGAGTATTCAGAGAGGGCCACATCTTCAACAGTCTTAAAGTGAAAGTGCTCAAATCCGGCCTCCCATATCATTGAAACCAAGTCTTTACTTTTTTGAGAAGAGTTCTGGTATTCTTTAAAGATATCCAGCAGGTCATAAATCTCATCAACATCTAATCCGGACTTAAAGACAAAACTGGTGATTCCAGTTTGAAAAAATATTCCGGCCAGGGATTCTTCTTTAGACGAATCTCGAAAAACAACTTCGTCATCAAAAACAAGACTGTCTTTTTGAACTGTAATTGCAATATCTCCATGGTCATCAATTATATCAGCCAGTTTTTCCGCAAAAGAACGTTTTAGCGATTGCGGCAACGGGTTGTTTTCCGGATACATGGAAACGACCTTGATAACTTTTAGCCAGTCTCTGAGTATTAGGGTAATGTCTTCAATCATCTGTATTCCGATATGTCATAAAAGGTTTTGCTTGTAACTATCCGATATCTCTATCGGCAGAAGATGGTTATGACGTTAGTTTACTGAATAATCTAAGAGAATTAATGAGCATAAATAGCTGGATTTGCGCTGATTAGCTAAAGTAACTCAATTCTTGATCTGTTTTTTGAGACGTTTTTGGTAGCATGGCGGCAGTCAAAAACAACTTTGGATTGGGTAACAATTGACTGGTAATCATATTGAGAATGGTCAGTAAGAATCACAGTAAGATGAGCTTTCCTGAAAAGGGCCGGAGTCAATTTTTTTGATTTTTGTTTTCCCTCGTTCCAATCAATTTCCGGAACAAAGGGGTCATTATATTGAACATTGGCACCTTTATCCTCCAGAAGTTTCATGACGTCCAGTGATGGTGACTCACGGATATCTTTTATATTTCTTTTATAGGCAACACCCATAACCAAAATATTTGATTTGTTTATCGCTCTGGCAAATCTTCTATTTAAGATATCCATAATTCTCTCGACAACATATTCCGGCATGTGGCTGTTAATATCTCCGGCCAGTTCAATAAACCTTGCTGAGTAATTGAGAGATTTTAGTTTCCAAGCAAGATAGTGAGGATCAATAGGTATGCAGTGCCCGCCCAAACCGGGTCCGGGATAAAAAGGCATGAACCCAAACGGTTTGGTTGCGGCCGCGTCTATAATTTCCCAAACATCCAGATTGAGTTTGTCGCACATGAGTGCAACTTCGTTAACCAGACCAATATTTACCGAGCGAAAAGTATTTTCCAGCAATTTTACCATTTCTGCCGCTCCGGTTGAAGAAACTGCATAAATATTTGGAATCGTCTGCTCATAAAATATCTTGGCAACATTGGTACAGATGGGAGTTATTCCCCCAACCACTCTGGGTGTATTCTTGGTAGTATAAATTGGGTTGCCCGGGTCAACTCTCTCTGGCGAAAATGCCAGAAAAATATCTGTTCCAACTTTTAGACCGCTCTCCTCCAAAAGAGGCAAGATTAAATCATCGGTTGTGCCCGGATAGGTTGTCGACTCAAGTACAATTAAGGTTCCCTTTTTAATGGTATCTTGCACCCATCCAACGGCAGCCAGAATGTAACTTACATCCGGGTCTTTTGTTTTTGATAACGGAGTAGGGACACAAATTGAGATTGTATCCATCTTGGCCAGAAGTTTTGGGTCCAGAGTAGCCGTAAAATGACCGGATTTTACAACTTCGTTGACTGATTCATCGGTGACATCATCAATATCTGATTTTCCTGAATTAAGTAACTTGATTTTATCTTTGGAAACATCAAAACCGGTAACATTAAAACCGGCCTTGGCCAATTCTACCGAAAGGGGCAGGCCCACATATCCCAGTCCAATAACAGCAACCTTTGCTTTGCGAGTTCTTATTTTTTCTATAAGCTGATTGGCCTGATTATCTTTTGTTGTCTTTTTTTTGGATGCCATTATTCTTTCTTATTTTGCTACGTCCGAATTGTTTGGTAATAGGCTATACCTTTTCTCTCCAATAATTTAAGGTGTCTTTCAGAGTTGTTTTAAGAGAGTATCGGGCTTCATATCCTATCTCTTGAACTGCTTTGGTGTTATTCCCTCTCAGAAGAGGAATGTCGTCTTTTCTCACTCTTTTTTTGTCTCTAATAACTTTAATCTTTTTTCCCGAGAAACTCAAGAGGATATCCAAAACTTTTTCAATAGAAACAGCTTTATTTGAAGACAGATTATATATTTCACCTTTTTTCCCTTTTTCAGCCATTTGACGATATCCCCGGACTATATCCCGAACATCAGAGAAATCTCTCCTGGGCGACAAATCTCCAACTTTCATAATTGGTTTTGCTTTTCCTTTATCAATAGCTGCAATCTGCCTTGCAAAAGATGGAATAACAAAATTCATACTCTGCTTCGGTCCGCTGTGATTAAAGGATCGGGAAATAATCACCGGAAGCTTTTTGTGAGTATAATAATATGTACAAATACTCTCAGCTGCTGCTTTTGAAATTGCATAAGGGGAAACCGGGTTTAAGTGAGCGGTTTCTTTGATAGCCAGGCGGCTATTTTTTTGAGGGCCATAACAGTCCGATGAACTGATAAATATAAATTTCTTTAAATTCCGGTTATGAAGATTTGCCTTCAGCAGATTCAAACTGCCTAAGATATTGCTTCTATATGTCAACTCTTCATTTGCAAATGACTGCCCTACCGATGAAAAAGCGGCCAGATGAAAAATAAAATCCGGTCTGATTTTCATAATAAGAGTTTGGACTTTTGAGCTGTTTGTAATATTAAGTCTTGATAGATTTACATTTTTTTTTATATCCTGAATATTAGCCAGAGACTCACCGTACAGAACTGTTCCAAAAAGTTCATAGTTGTTTCCCAAAAGCTCTAAGGCTAAGTGAGAGCCGGCAAATCCGGCAATCCCGGTTATCAGCGCTTTAGGTTTTTTCATAAAACTATTTGCCTGAAGAGAGCCTTTTTAAGTCGGCATCAAGCATCATTTTCACGAGAGTATCAAAAGTTACAAGAGGCTCCCATTTGAGTTTTTCTTTTGCAAGTGAAGGGTCACCTAAGAGCAGGTCCACCTCGGCCGGACGGACAAACCGAGGGTCAGTAATAACGTAATCTTTGAAATCCAAGTCGACATGTCCAAAAGCTGTTTTCACAAAATCTTCCACCGAATGAGTCTTTCCGGTAGCAATAACAAAATCTCCGGGATTTTCCTGCTGAAGCATGAGCCACATTGCCTTTACATAGTCACCGGCAAACCCCCAGTCTCTCTTGGAGTCTAAATTCCCCAGAGCAAGTTTCTCCTGTAAACCGAGCTTGATTCTGGCTACACCATCGGTAATTTTTCTGGTGACAAACTCAAGTCCTCTCCTTGGAGACTCATGATTGAACAAAATTCCGGAGCTGGCCGGCATGTCATAGCTTTCACGGTAATTTACAGTTATCCAGTGACCATAAACTTTGGCTACTCCATATGGGGAGCGCGGATAAAATGGGGTGCTTTCTTTTTGAGGAACCTCTTGAACTTTGCCAAACATTTCCGATGATGAGGCCTGGTAAAATTTAATTTTCTTATCAACCAGACGGATTGCCTCAAGAATTTTTGTCACCCCAATAGCGTTAAATTCTCCGGTAAGAACCGGCTGGTTCCAACTGGTGGGAACAAAAGACTGGGCGGCCAGATTGTAAACCTCATCCGGTCTGTTCTCTTCTATAATGTTAATAATTGAGAGCTGGTCTAACAGGTCAGCCTGCACTAAGGTGACTTTTTCTCTTATATGCTCTATCCGTTCAAATGATTCCGTAGACGCTCTACGAACCATTCCAAAAACTTCATATCCCTTCTCAAGGAGAAGTTCTGCTAAATAAGATCCGTCCTGTCCGGTTATTCCGGTAATAAGTGCTTTCATTCCAATTCCTTTTAATCCCCTTACAAATTGAATAAGTAAATCAAGTCATCCAACAAATTCAGGACTGAATATACTCTCAATTCAAATAGCGGTCAAATATAATAAAAATCTTATCTTGTTATCGGCTCAAGAATCTTCTAATTTTATACAATAGTTAAGGGGAAAAGATATTCTAACCAGGCAATGAAAGAGAAACTGTGAATTCTTCTGAGAACAAGGCCAATGACTTTCTGGCAGAAGGGGACAGGCTATTCAAGCAGCAAGAGTATGATGAAGCATTAGAAAACTATACAAATGCTTTAAGCCATTCTAAATTGGAATTTAATTTGCCGGTTGAAGTAGAATCTCTGTCTCAAATGGCAAGAATTTCTCTGAGGGAAAATGACCTTGACTCAGCTATTGACTGGCTTGACAAGGCGCAAGAGAAAACGACCGTTTCTGAGCCGATGGGCTATTCAAGATTTTTGGGTGTGAAAGGAAGATATTTCTGGAAATCCGAACAGATGGATGAGGCTCGCATGATATTCACTGAAATGTATCAATACTGCCTGGAGAAAGAATTGACCGGCAGGGCAATTGATGCCGCCCACATGGTGGCCATTGTCTCAGAATCTTTGGAAGAGCAGATAAAATGGTCACAGCTGGGTATAGAAACAGCAGAAAATAACGATGCCGAATTCTGGCTCGGCCCCCTCTGGAATAATCTGGCCGGCACTTATTATGAAATGGACAAATTTGATTTAGCTTTAGACTGTTATCTCAAAGCAAGAGAGTATCACTGGCGTTTTTCCGGTGAAATGGGAAAACTGTTCGCCGACTATCATGTCGGTATGACCTACAGACATCTCAAAGATTATAAAAAAGCAGCCCAATGGTTGCGACCGGTTCTGGCCTGGGCTGAAAGACTGGGTAATCATTCGGCTATTGGTCAGGCTTGCGAAGATTTGGCAGAGATTGAACTGGCCATAAATAATAAGTCTGAAGGGTTGAAACTTCTGAATCAGGCCAAACAGCAATATCAGGCCGCCGGATTTGACAGCAGTTGGAAAGAGGTCTGGGATAATGTTATTTTAAGAATCAAACAGGTGAAAGAAAGCAACTGAGAAATTCTATCCGGAGAATGGACTCTCCTAAAGAAGGTAGATATATTTCCGAAATCTAATGTAATGGAGGACATTAATATGAATAAGATAAAATTGACAGTTTTCACTATTAGCCTTTTCTTTTTGATTTCCGCAGCTATTTCAGCACAGGATAAAACCTCATTTGATGAGCTAATTATTTTAAGAGATTCTGCTTTTTTGCTTGAGGCAAATATCTTTGCCCCAAAAACATGGAAAAAAGCTGATGAGCTATATCTCAAAGCCAAAACAGCAATCAATAGAGGGAAAAAACAGAAAGATATAAACAAGTATACTGCAGAAAGCAGAGAATACACCGACAACGCCATAAGAGCCTCAGAAGTTGCCCACCTCTCCCTTTCTGAATATCTGGACAAACGGGAAAGAGCCAAAAAAGCAAAAGCCCAGTCTCTTGCCCCGGAATTATATGCCAAAGCTGAAAAACAATTTGTAAAAGCTACTGCAAAAGTTGAGAGTGGGAATGTAAAATCCGGTCTCAAGGAAGCAGATAAATCACAGTCACTTTTTGATGTGGCTGAAATGAGAGCTATCAGAATTGAAATTCTTGGGAATGCCGACAAACTGATTGCCACAGCAATTGCCGATGATGCCGGCAAATATGCTCTTTCTACTCTGGATAAAGCGCGCTCTGCCCTGACCAAGGGAAACGCAATTCTTGTAAGAGATCGATATGA
>JACZYS010000185.1 GCA_022570975.1 Candidatus Zixiibacteriota bacterium
TAGAATTCAGAAGATCAATCTATTAAGAAATTACAATACCAGCCTGGCCAGACTTGATGAGCTGACCGGCAAAAGATAGACGAAAGGGAATTTGAAATGAAAAACTTAGCAATAATACTAATTTCAACGATGATGATTCTTGGAGCATTTATCGGTTCCGTTGATACTGCCGAAAATAACGATGCTCCTCAGCTATATACCTGCGGAATGCATCCGCAAATTATATCAGATGAACCCGGATTTTGTCCGATCTGTGAAATGAAACTCACGCCAAAAAGGAAATCCGGCTCAAACAGCAGTGAAATAATTATTGACCCCACAACAACCCAGAATATGGGTCTGGTTACAACCGAAATAACTAATGACTACCTGACCAAAACAGTTCAGGCATTTGGCAAAGTTGATTACAGTGAACCAGATTTATATGATGTAACCTTAAAGTTTAATGGCTGGGTAGAAAAACTGTTTGTTAACTATGAAGGAGAAGAAGTTTATAAAGGTCAACCGCTTTTGGAAATTTATTCACCGGAGTTAGTGGCCGCACAAAAAGAACTTTTAATTTTGAATAAGTCCAAATCAATCACAGCTTTGGATAACAATCTGGTTGAAATTGCATCCGAGAGGCTTTCCAACTGGGATATCTCATCAGATCAAATTAAAAATATTTTAGCAACCGGAAAGATAATAAAAAACGTTATCATCCGCTCAGGTGCCTCCGGAATTGTCATTGAGAAAAATGTTAAAGAAGGAAGCCGCCTCACGGCAGCAACAGTAGTTTATAAGATTGCAGATATTTCCAAAGTTTGGGTGAAGGGATATATTTATGAGCAGGATGCACCTTTTGTAAGCCTTGGTCAAAACGCAAGAGTAAGATTCCCCAATCTTTCTCAGAAAGTTTATGATGCCAAAGTATCTTATATATCCACCTTCTTAAATCCCCGTCACCAGATAGAAATCAGGATGATTGTAAAAAATGAAGACAATCTTTTAAAGCCAGAAATGTACGCCGAAATAGTCCTGAACTCTACATCAGCTTCAAAAAAAATGCAAATCCCTCGCCGGGCAGTAATTTATTCCGGCACCAAGACCGGTGTCTATCTTGCCAGAGGAAATGATACTTACCAATATCAGCAAGTTGAGCTTGGTGCTCTCGGCAACGATGATTTGATTGAAGTCAAAGATGGATTATCTCTCTCAGATAAAGTCATTGTCTCCGGACAATTCCTTTTAGACAGCGAGTCTCGGTTAAACGAAGCTATCGGAATGATAGGCGGTCATAACCATGGCCAGTCTTCCAATTCTGATTCTAAAGAGAAAAATGAAGCTTCCAAGCATAATATGGAGGATATGGAAGAAACAAAGAAAGAAGACCACAGCTCCCATGCCCAAAATATGAATAAAAGCTCAAAGGCTGATATGACGAGTTCAGAAATCTACACCTGCCCCATGCCGGTGCACTATAATGTCCTCCAATATGGCCAAGGTAAATGCCCGGAATGCAACATGAACCTGGTCCCTGTGTCTCAGACAGATAACAAGGATTTCTATGTCTGTCCTATGGAGCAAGATCAGGTAGTGCAGTCTGAACCGGGAAATTGTCCCAAATGCAACATGAAGTTGGTAAAGAGTAATCCAAGAGGCTCAAAATGATAGATAAACTGATTGAGTATTCGGTTGTTAATAGATGGATGATAATAATTATCAGTGCTTTGCTGATGGTTGCCGGAATTTTTGTATCACAGAGAATTGCCGTTGATGCTATTCCGGATTTATCAGACGTTCAGGTTATTATCAAAACCGATTACAATGGACAGCCGCCGCAAATTGTGGAAGATCAGGTTACCTACCCTTTAGCAACTGCCCTTCTATCAGTCCCAAAAGCGTCCAACGTAAGAGGATATTCTTATTTTGGCAGCTCATTTATTTATATCATCTTTGAAGACGGTACTGATATTTATTGGGCAAGAAGCCGGGTGCTTGAGTATCTCTCGCAAATGGCCGGAGTCCTGCCGGAAGGAGTAAATCCCGAGCTTGGTCCTGATGCAACCGGGGTCGGCTGGGTATTTCAATACGCTCTGGTTGACTCTTCAAATTCTCTGAGCCTGGCAGATTTGCGCTCTCTTCAGGATTGGTTTTTGAAACCGGAATTATCATCGGTTAAAGGTGTTTCAGAAGTCGCCTCGGTGGGTGGATTTGTGCGCCAGTATCAAATTGAAGTTGACCCAAGAAAACTTGAGTTTTACGGCATCTCCCTGCCTCATTTAATTAAGAAAGTAAAAGAGTCCCAAGGTGCAATCGGTGGAAAACTTATTGAGATTGGCGAGACCGAATTCATGGTCAGAAACATGGCTTACGTGGGTGATTTAAGAGAGCTGGAGAGCATCCCAATTCATCTTGAGAAGGGAAAACCTCCGGTTTTATTGTCATCGGTGGCCAACATTCAATTTGGTCCGGAAATCAGACGGGGTGTTGCCGAGCTTGATGGAAAAGGTGAAGCCATTGGCGGTATTATTGTTGCCCGCTATGGAGAAAATGCCAGAGATGTTATTGCAAATGTTAAACAGAAACTGATTGAGCTTAAATCAGGTTTGCCGGAATCGGTTCATGTTATTCCTGTCTATGACCGCTCCGGGTTGATTGATGAAGCGGTTGATAATCTAATATCAACTCTCGCAAAAGAAGGTATTATTGTCGTATTAATCACGTTCATGTTTCTGCTCCATTTTCGTTCCACTCTGGTTGCCGTGGTTACTCTCCCGGTCGGACTTCTTATCTCAATAATACTGATGGATATGATTGGCTTAAGTGCCAACATCATGTCACTGGGAGGTATCGCCATCGCCATTGGGGTCATGGTAGATGCGGCCATTGTCATGGTGGAAAATGCCTATAAACATCTGGAGCACAAAGATGAAAAAATGTCGAGGCAGGAAGTAATTATAAAAGCTGCCAAAGAAGTCGGACCGGCGCTCTTTTTCTCTTTGCTTATTATTACAATCTCATTCCTACCCGTTCTGGTACTGGAAGGCCAGGCCGGAAAACTTTTTAAGCCGTTGGCCTTTACCAAAACATTTGCCATGGGAGCCTCAGCAGTATTGGCCATTACCTTAATCCCGGCCCTTATTTCATTGCTGGTAAAAGGAAAAATAAGAAGCGAAAAAGATAATCCAGTCTCACGATTTTTTATGCGCCTTTACAAACCAGTGATTACCAAGGCATTACGGCTAAAATCTGTCATCATCGGATTTACATTTTTGATTCTTCTGGCAACAATTTATCCGATTATGAAATTTGGTTCAGAGTTTATGCCTCAGCTCTACGAGGGAGATATCCTCTATATGCCTACCACCCTGCCAGGAATTTCAGTTGCCAAAGCAAGAGAGCTGCTGCAGCAGACTGACAGAATAATTGCCTCATTTCCCGAAGTTGAGAGAGTTTTTGGTAAAATAGGAAGAGCGGAAACTGCCACTGACCCGGCTCCTTTGAGTATGATTGAAACGACAATTATGCTCAAGCCGATATCTGAGTGGCGCGAGGGTCTGACACCTGATATGCTAATTGACTCTCTGGACAACGCCATTCAGTTTCCCGGATTGACAAACGCCTGGACAATGCCTATTAAAACCAGAATTGATATGCTCTCCACCGGAATTAAAACCCCGGTAGGTATAAAAATAATGGGCTCGGACTTGGATTCTCTAAACGCAATTGCTCAGAGAATTGAAGCCGCTGTTAAGCCAATGAAAGGAATAAGATCTGTTTACGGTGAAAGAGTCACCGGTGGAAATTATCTTGATATTGATATTGACCGATTCCGTGCCGCCTCATACGGACTGACTGTAAAAGATGTTCAATCGGCAATTTCTTCGGCAATCGGCGGAATGAATATCGGCTACACCATTGAAGGTTTAGAACGGTATCCAATAAGTGTCCGCTATCCGAGAGAGTTCCGGGATACACCCGAGGCGATTGAGCGGGTTTTGGTATATAATTCTCTGGGCGAATCAATTCCGCTGGGGCAGGTAGCAACGGTTAAATTCTCCAAAGGGGCGGCCATGATAAAATCAGAGAACGCTCGCCCCACTGCCTGGGTCTTTGTTGATCTCAAAAATATTGATGTTGGGACTTTTGTTGCCAGCGCCCGTGCTGCTTTGGACTCTCTTGTAACAATTCCGGAAGGATATTCTCTGGTTTGGTCAGGTCAGTATGAAAAAATGATGTCGGTTGACAGAAAACTCAAAATAATTTTGCCCCTGACCCTGATTGTGATTTTGATTCTTCTTTATCTGCATTTCAGAAATATGATGAACGTAGCTATTGTTGCCCTGACCTTGCCATTTGCTCTGGTAGGTGGTATATGGTTCTTTTATCTGCTTGGATATAACCTTTCCGTTGCTGCCTATGTAGGGTTTATTGCCCTATCCGGATTGGCAACTGAAACCGGTGTGGTTATGCTGGTTTATCTGGAACAGGCAGTAAAGAAATACAAAGAAAAAGGTATTCCCACAGATTTTCCATTTTCCATAAAAACTTCAGAGCTTGAAACCTCAGACTGGTGCATGACTTTTGATATAAGCATAAACAGCCCATTAGGAGTATTAATTGAGACAGTAATCAATGAATTGAAAGAAAAAAATGAAGAATTTGACATTGATGATATAATAAAAGCTGTAGATGAAGAAGAAAAATCAGAAAAAGAAGTGAAAAATGCTGTTTCAAACCGGTTCCAAAGTGCGAAACACTGGGGTCTTTTCTCAAAGCAGGGGACTTTACTGGAAGATTT
>JACZYS010000186.1 GCA_022570975.1 Candidatus Zixiibacteriota bacterium
AAGGCATCTGAGAGTTTTGTCTTTTTATCAACAATTTCGAGTAACCGTTCGTTGGGAATAGTAATTAGAGTGTCTGCCGTTGCTCTCAATTCTTCCAGTCCCTTATTAGCTTTTAGTATTCTTGGTGCTCCCTCAAAACGAAACGGCTTGGTAACAATTGCAACTGTCAGCGCCCCGGCAGCTCTGGCAATTTCTGCAACAATGGGTGCAGCTCCGGTTCCGGTTCCGCCTCCCATGCCAGCGGTAATAAATACCATATTGGGATTTCCGATAATTTCGGCAACTTCTTTTCTGTTTTCCTCAATTGCTTTTCTGCCGACCTCCGGATTGGCACCGGCACCAAGCCCATTGGTGATTTCTGCCCCTATCTGAACTTTGGCAGCGGCCAGATTTTTGTCCAGCACCTGGGCGTCGGTATTGAGAGCAATAAACTCTACACCTTTTAAGCCGGCTTCAATCATTCTGTTAATGGCGTTACCACCGCCGCCGCCAACTCCTACCACTTTTATCTTGGCGTAGTTAACAAAATCATCCGTGAAAGTGAAATTATGCACATCTTTTGACATAATTGGGTCCTCCTTCATCCATGCCGAACAAATCAGCCGGATTCATTTATCCTATTATTAAAATTGTTTCGATATCCAGTTTTCAAACTTCTTTAACATTCCTTTTACTTTCATTCTTCTTCCGGTTCCATCCGGGTCATTGGAAAAGCCGTACACTAAGAGTCCCAATGCCGTAAAATATCTTAAATCATTTATTTCATCCGGTACATGCTCAATTTCGTTAATTGTCCCACACCTTACCGGCATGTCAAATATATTTTCAGCCAGTTGAACAGTGCCGGGTAAAAGCGCACCTCCCCCGGTTAAGATCATCCCTCCGGTGAGCATGTCTTTTATATTGGCCTGCCTGATTTCTTTTAAGACCAAGGAGAGTATTTCTTCCATGCGGGGCTCAATAATTGAGGCTAAGACATTTCTGGAGATTTCACGGGAGCTTCTTCCATCTGCCGATGTAACCATAATCATCTCTTCCGGGTCAACCTGGTTTATCAAGGCTGAGCCGTGGGCAATTTTTAAGTCTTCAGCTTTGCTGAGCGGAGTTCTGAGACCAATGGCAATATCATTGGTAACGTTTCTGCTTCCCAGAGTTACAACCGCCGTATGCCTGACAGCTCCCTCGTAAAACATGGATAGATTAGTCAGGTCACCGCCAATATCGACGATAATTATGCCATTTTCCATATCATTATCGTTTAGGGTTACCTGTGAAAGGGCCAGAGCTTCTAATACCATATGATTTATCTCAAGGTTGCATCTTTCCATTGCCCTATAGACATTTTTGGCAGTGCTTATTGATGCTGTTACAATGTGGGCTTCCAGTTCAAGTCTGACTCCGGTCATCCCGATCGGGTCTCTTATTTCGCTCTGAGCATCGACCGTAAAATTTTGAGGAATCACATGAATTATCTCACGGTCAACCGGTATTGCAACCGTCCGGGCAGCTTCTATGGCGCGCTTGACATCGCTTGCCGTAATTTCATTATCGGAGTGGCTAACCTGAATCACTCCGTGACTGTTAATTGAGCGAATATGTTCTCCGGCAATTGAAACGGTCACAGCATCAATTTCAGTTCCAGAGACCATTTGAGCATCTTCCACTGCCTTTCCAATTGAGCGCACAGCTTTCTCCATGTCCACCACCACACCTCGCCTCATTCCTTCGGCATTAGAAATACCGTGACCGATGACATATATCCCATCATTTTCATCCATCTCAGCTACCAGAACCGTAATTTTGGTCGTGCCTATGTCTAAAGCTGCAACTATATTTTCAGAAGCCACTTATCTTTTCCTTTGCTCAACAATTATCATTTCATCAAAACAGAGATTTATTTTCTTGATGTTTCCAATGTCTGTCTGGTATCTGGTTACAAAAACGGCCAGTTGCTTCATCTTCTGCCTTAAATCTCTTAAAGGAATAATTACATCTGTATTTAAACCGGCCAATCTGACAACTGCTTTTCCCCTTTTGAGCAACTCAATCTCATCTATCATCCTGAAGAGATCCACATTCTGTTCTTTTAAACTTCCCAGTTGTTTTATCAGGGTTTCTGCATTTGCATCGGCGCACCTGGAATACATTTTGCCAATTTTAATTCCGGTCACTACCGGCTGTTCCCAGTCCGGTTTCATTTTGTCCAGTGGAAAGACCCTCAGTTGTTTATCTATTCCAACCAGGCGGTTTCTTTTGCTGTCCAGTAGGAAAGCTTCCGGTTCAAACTGATTTGTATATATGTTTATCTGGTTGGGAAATTCCGGAACAATTTCAACCCTGTAGATATTTTTCTTTTTTAGCAATGATTCAGCCAGAGTTTCAGACTCCTGAGAGATGACCGGTTTCCTTTTGAGAGGAGAGTAGCTTTCTTCCCAGTTTCTTATTTCTGAATTGTCTACCTTCAAAGTTTCAAGCTGAATGGCATCGGTAAAATTTACCGACAAGAATAAGACCAGGGAAAATGCACAGAAGGTAATGATGAAAATTCTTACTTTTTTTGTAATTCTATCCATTTTTGAGTCCGTCCAAAAGTTCATCCTTGATATATGTAATTGATCCGGCACCCATTATAATTATTAAATCTCCCGGCTGGGCAATTTTAAGCAGTCTCGGGGAGGCGTTAATTTTTTTGCCGACATATTCAAAATTCTTGTAACCTTTTTCCTCAGCTTTAATTTTTATCAGTTCTGAACTGACTCCCTCAATTGGCTTTTCTCTGGCCGGGTAGATATCGGTAAGGATGCAAACATCTGCCAATTTTAGGGCCTCGGCATATTCATCCACAAAATTCTTCGTTCTACTATAGAGGTGCGGCTGAAAAACAACTATCAGACGGCGGTCATAATTTTCTTTGGCCATTTTGAGAGTTGCACTTATTTCTGTTGGATGGTGAGCATAGTCATCCACAACTATGACCTCATTGATAACGCCCAGTATTTCAAATCTTCGGTTTACACCACTGAACAAAGAGAGGCCGCTGGCTATATCATCAAAAGGAATCTCAAGTTGAAAAGCCGCCGCAATGGCTGCTAAAGCGTTGGCAATATTGAATTTTCCGGGGACATGAAGTGTTATTTCACCAAGCATTTCTTCTTTGTGATAAACAGCAAACTTTGAAATTCCGGAATCAACTTTGATATCAACCGCTTGAATATCGGCCTCGGGACCAAAGCCAAAACTGACCACCGGTCGGCTTATTTTTCCCCTGATAGATTCGATGTTTTCATCATCAGCCGAAATTATTACCGAACCATAAAAGGGCACCCGGTTAACAAATGTAAGAAAGGCATCTTTGAGATTGTCAAAAGAGCCATAGCATTCCAGATGGTCGGCTTCTATATTTGTCACCACCGCAATAGTCGGATACATAGCCAGAAATGATTTGTCATATTCATCGGCCTCTGCCACCAGATATTCTCCGCTTCCCAGGGCAGCACCGGTACCCATCTCAGAGACAACACCGCCAACAATTATGGTCGGGTCGGAATCGCTTTGCTGGAGAATTCGGCCAATCATTGAAGTCGTTGTGGTCTTACCGTGGGTGCCTGCAACGCCAATGGAATATTTGAGCCTCATCAACTCGCCCAGCATCTCGGCTCTCTTGATAATTGGAATGCCCAGCTCTGCCGCTTTGATTAGCTCCGGATTTCTGTTATCAATGGCCGAAGAAATCACTATGACATCGGCATCAACAATATTATCGGCCTTGTGTCCGGAGAAAATATTTATCCCCTTACTCTGCAAATATTCTGTAATCTCGCTGGGAGTGCTGTCAGAGCCGCTGATTTCAAAACCAAGGTTATGAAGAACTTCGGCAATTCCGGACATCCCGGCACCGCCAATGCCTATGAGAAATAATTTTCTAAATTTGCCAAACATCATTTTACGTGAGCTGAATTTTTTCTTTTGCTCAATTCCTTTTGATTTAACCTGCACAATCAGCTTTTTTCTTCCTTTGATTTTTTAATGATTTCAAGAATGTCTTCACAAATAATATCAACCGCCGGTTTTTTGTTTGTTCTGCTTGAGGCCAATTTCTCTTTCATCACCGTTGCTTTTCCCGATTCATATAATCCGATTGCTTCTGAAATAATATTTTTTTGGGCCAGCTCTTTTTCATCAATCAGTTTCGCAAACCCGCACTCCTCAAAATAGAGGGCGTTTTTTCTCTGGTGGTCACCGGCAGCAGAGGGAAAAGGAATCAAAATTGAAGGAAGCAAAGAAGCCTCCAACTCAGCTAAAGTTAAAGCTCCCGCACGAGCAATGACAATATCCGCGGCTGCATAAAAGTCCTCAATATTTTCAACAAACGGGAAAAGAGAGCAAGAAACCTTTTTGCCCGCCTTTGCGACTACCTCCTTGTAATCTCTTTTTCCCGTCTGCCATAAAATTTGGTAATTGTCCGACAACAGATCTCTTTCTAAATCTTTTAAAACGGCTTCGTTAATACTCCTTGCACCCTGAGAACCGCCCAGTATGAGAATTGTCTTTTTTGATTCATCCAAATTTAGTTTCTTAAGAGCATCTTCTCTGCTAATCTTGTTCAAGTCTCCCCTGACCGGATTGCCTGTTAACACACAATTTGTTCCTTCAGGCAGATACTCTTCCGCCTTTTTATATCCCAGATAAACTTTTTTGGCCGAGCTGGCTATTTTTCTGGTCACCAATCCGGGGAATGAGTTTTGCTCCTGAAGCAGGACCGTTATTTTCCT
>JACZYS010000187.1:0-3012 GCA_022570975.1 Candidatus Zixiibacteriota bacterium
CAGTCTTGATCTGGGTGTCATTTCCGGGTCGGTACCAACTTTGATACCAAGCCAGAGGTTGGTGTCATTGGCAAAAAGTGCATCCGGAATGAGTGATGTATCTCCCAGATTGTAGTTGATATATCCGTCTACGGTTTCCAGCTGCCTGATTCCGCTGTCCCAGAGAGTTGTGCCGGCAACGGGGTCATTGTAAAACCTGAATTTAATCAAGTAGGGGCCATCGGCAACCGGGTCACCTATAGCATCCAATAGCCTCCCTTGATAGGCGATAATCTGTGGTACTTCGGCAAATACAAATGCAGCCAGAAGTACAAGAGCAATGATTGTGAATAGAATTGTCTTGAGGTTCATAATATCGTCCTTCTTTCTTTATAGAATCAACTATAAAGTTAAAATTCTGCACAGATAAGCATAAACCAAATCCTATCTATCAGAATTTTGATGATATAAAAGTTTAATCCATAGAATTTTTCTACCTAATGTAAGTGCAAGTATTGTTTCAATATGACCACTATTGTGTCTATTGTGTCTCTTGATTGTGTAAGCCTGTCAATTCAAAAGATAATGGATTCCATCTGATGTTGCAAGAAGATATGTCCAAATTAGACCAATTTAATTCCATCTATGAAAGAGATGTATCCAATAAAACATCTTGACAGTTTGTGAGAATTGGTTTAATTACGACCGGAGTATAAAATGATAACTTAAAGTCTTACAATTGGATGGACAAATATGCCTTTCCCCTTGCAGCTTGCCTGCCGTTTCTTTTTTCTCACCGCCATTTTAGTTTTTTGTATTTCACCAACTGCCTTGACACTCCCTTTGGATTACAAAGAGAAGGGTTTTTTGGAGTCTTTTGAAGCGAATAAAGAGCTTCAAACAGAAAATCCTGCTGGAACGACTCCATATATACTTGAGGAGCTCGCCGTTTTTCAAACCGGCAGTACTCATGGCTCTGACTGCTGGGGATGGAAATCATCCGGCGGAATCCAATATGCCATCATGGGAACACAGCTTGGAATCCTTTTCGTGGACGCTACAAATCTTGTGGCAGTTGATACTGTAGGAGGCTCAGATTGTACTTGGCAAGACATGGTGACCATGGGGCATTATTGTTATTCAGTTTCAGAATGTGATACCTGGCTGAGAATAATTGATATGTCCTTCCTTCCTGATTCCGTTCACCTTGTTGGACTTTTTGAAACTTCACCCGGGGGTGGCAGGTCTTCCCATAATCTGGCAATTGATACTGCTAAAGGTTTCCTTTATATGGAAGGTGGAGGCGGAGGCAGTTCAATTCATATTTATGATATTTCAAATCAGGAAAATCCGGTTTATCTGAATTCGTTTGGAGTGGGTATTGAGGGAATTCATGACCTGACCGTAATTAACGACACGGCTTACATTGCCGGTGGAAATAACCATGCCTTCTATATTTATGACATGACCATCAAGTCAACACCAACCCAGTTGACAAAAGTATCAATTCCAAATTCCGGATACGTCCATAATTGCTGGCCTACCGAAGACCGGAAGCACCTTATAACAACAGAAGAAACAAACGGCAAGACCGTAAAAATATGGAACATTGATGATTTAGAAAATGTACGATTGTTAGGAGAGTACCTCGGTCCGGGGAATCTTGCCCACAATGCTCACGTTCAAGGTGATTTTGTATATCTTTCTCATTACGGTTCTGGTGTCAGGGTGCTGGATATCAGTAAATCATATTGTCCGATAGAGGTTGCTTCTTATGACCTCGTTGGTGACAATTGCTGGGGAATTTATCCTCATACCGAAGATAGCCTTGTTTTTTCATCTCACTTGGACGGAAGGCTCTTTATCCTCAAAATTAAAGCTGACGACACTTATGTAAACGCTAACCCGGACAATGATGGTGACGGAGTAACCGATGAATGTGACAACTGTCTGGCACTTAATAATCCCGATCAGACCGACACCGATGTTGATGGTCTTGGAGATGAGTGTGACGATTGCCCGCTGGATCCTTTTAACGATGCTGACGGAGACGGTATCTGTGGCAATATTGATAACTGCGAAAATTATAATCCCGATCAGGCTGATACTGATGGTGACGGAATTGCCGATGCCTGCGATAAATGTCCAAATGACCCGCTTAACGATGCCGATTCTGATGGCTTTTGCGCTGATGTTGATAACTGTCCAACAATCACCAATGACCTCCAATTTGATGACGACTCAGATGGAGTTGGAAACGCCTGCGACGAATGTCCCGGGGACATATTAAATGATGACGACAATGATGATATTTGTGGAAATGATGACAACTGCCCGTTTGCATTCAATCCCGACCAAATAGATTCAGATGGTGACGGGTTTGGCGATGCTTGTGACAACTGTCCGAGTCTTTCCAACATAGCTCAAGATGACCTTGATTCTGATGGAGTAGGAGATGATTGCGATAATTGTCTGACTGTAATTAATCCAATTCAGGAAAATAGCGATTCGGACATTTACGGTGACAGCTGTGATGTTTGTCCTAATATTGATAACCCCGATCAAATTGATTCCGATGGAGACGGTCAGGGGGATCTCTGTTGCTGTTTTGCCCGGGGGGATATGAATCACTCCGGGGGAGAAGCACCAATAAATATTCAAGATCTTACATCTTTCATAAACTATTTTTTCAAAGGTGGAATTGCTCCTGGCTGTCCCGAAGAAGGAAATGTTAATGGAAGCGCAGAAGAAAGTCCTATAAACGTGGCTGATCTGACATATCTGGTCAGTTATCTCTTTAAGGGAGGAGCGGCACCTGTCTCTTGTAATTAGACCTAAAATAAACATTGACACAGTTCAATATTATTTTTATGTTGAGATTATAGAATAATCGATAACTAAGAGAAATTAACAAAGCCAAAGAAAAGTATTCCTGGCAGGATATAAAGAAAAAGCTCAAAGGCCATAAAGTTGTTAAGGATATTGATATTAAGGAAAAGAAGATAACTGTTGAGATAGCAGATAATTAATATT
>JACZYS010000187.1:3022-4768 GCA_022570975.1 Candidatus Zixiibacteriota bacterium
TTACTCTTTTTTGTTGTAAATTTCCTTGTTGCTATTTTCTTCGTCTCAACCACCTTTCCACAAGGTTCAGTATTCTTAGACCATACTGACAATGTTTATTCCGGCTCCAAAGTCGTTCCCGGCGAAACAGCTACATTTTATTTCAGATTAACTAACAATGCCGGCGAAGCATTAGTTGGAGTTACCAACGGATTCAGGATTTATTCTCCTGATAATGCCACCTGGACTACAACAGTTTCGGCAGTAACTTCAGCTGTTACCTTCCAGATGTTTGACAATTTGCTCATTACCAATGAATTTGCTATAACCGGATCAGGAGCGGATACTGTCGGTTTTGGAGGATACTCTATTAACGGAACAGGCATACCTGACGGATTTGATGAAATAACTTATTTGCTGACAATTGGTCCCTTCTTTGCCGAAGACCATGGCAAAGAGATTTGTTTGGATTCAACATTCTACCGCCCATCCAATAGCTGGTTCTGGGCAACCGATGCAGGTTCATTAATCCCTGCCTGGAGTGGGCCACACTGCTTCACTATAGATCAATGTATCAATGCCCCAGATTCAGATGGAGACGGCATTGCTGACCCCTGTGATAATTGTCCCAACTTTGCCAATCCCAACCAGACAGATTCAGATAATGACGGTACCGGAGACGGCTGTGACAATTGTGAGGGTTTATCAAACCCCGACCAGACTGACACAGACAATGACAAGATAGGTAGTGATTGTGATAATTGTCCTGCCAAAAGTAACTTCTCACAAACTAACTCTGACGGAGATGATTTTGGCGATGCCTGCGACAATTGTCCTGATATCACCAATCCCAATCAGGAAGACGCAGACAATGATAACGTAGGTGATGATTGTGATAACTGTCTGACAAACAGTAATAGCAATCAGTTTAACTCTGATGGCGATTCTTTAGGTAATGCCTGTGATAACTGTCCCACTGTCACCAACCAAAATCAGGAAGATGCAGATAACGATAATGTTGGTGACCTCTGTGATAATTGCCCCAACGTTTCAAACAGCACCCAACTTGACAGTGACGGCGACGGAATTGGTGATGCCTGCGATACATGCACAGACACCGATGGTGACGGCTTTGGCGACCCGGGTTTTGCTGCCAACACCTGCACAGAAGATAATTGTCCAGATGAACCAAATCCCGGTCAAGAAGATGAAGATAGTGACGGAATCGGCGATGCCTGCGCATCATGCTGCAAAGGAATTGCCGGCAATATTGACTGTGACCCTGATGATCAAGTAAACATTTCAGATTTGACTGCTTTTATCGGTTATATGTTTAAAGGTAAGGATGCCTGCTGTCTTGATGAAATGGATTTGAATGGTTCAGGTCAATTACAAGGAAGTTCAAATGCGATTAATATTCGGGATTTGACCTTATTTGTTAGTTATTTTTTCAAGAATGGCGTTTCTCCGGTGAACTGTCTTAGACCTGATCCGGTTTCTTTAAGAGTTCCGGGAGATTTTGCTACCATCCAGAGTGCGATTGATGCTGCACAGCATTTTGACACAATATTAGTTGAGGGAGGTGCTTATTATGAAAATCTGGATCTCAAAAAGAAGATTCTCGTTCTCCTGGCATCTCACGGTAGCTATCCACATATTTTCGGAGAGCCGGGAGTGGATAAGCCCCTTATGTATATTGACGGAAGTTACACCATTGGAAGGACTGAAGTAAATAATTTCATATTTCAGAACGGTCCAAGAGGAGGA
>JACZYS010000013.1:0-12657 GCA_022570975.1 Candidatus Zixiibacteriota bacterium
AATATCATCAATCTCTTTTGGAGAGATGTCCTTAATATCTTCACCATATTTCAAATCTCCGAAATATTTCTTTATCAGAAGCTTCATCATCTCTTTTGAATAATTCTGGTCAGCTACCATTGATACTTTTCCAAAAACAATTACTGCTTCATATTCCACACTCAATTCTGTCGCCGTATCTGCCGGTAAAAGACGTCCCATTTTTGAAACAGAAAAGCAAACCGCCGAGATGTCTGAGGCATTGGTGCGAGTTTTCCCATACCTGGCTGTATGTATAAATATGGAGTGGCTCTTTTCATCATAATAAAAAGTGTTCGTATTTAAAAATGGCTGGTTGTTGCTTATGGTAGCCATAACCCCGAACGGAGAAACTCGCAAGAATTCCTTTATCCAATCATCACCGGCCGCTCTATCATCACGACGCATCTTTGTATATGAGTTTTTTCTTGAATCTTTACACATTGTTAACCAGTACCGCTTCTACATTCATTATTTATTAGTCTTGTCTTTGGTCTTATTGTTTGAATATTATCATAATTTTCAACATTAATTTTTTCTTTATCTCTCTTTGCTTTATTTTTGGATGAAATAATAATTAATACTGCGGCCAAAATCACCACCGAGCATCCGATTGTCCACCTGCTGATATATTCTCCGGCAATAATGTTACCCAATAGTAAAGCAATAACCGGATTTACATAAGCATAGGTGGCTATTTTGGACGGTGATGAAACCGTAAAGAGCCAGATATAAACAGCAAATGCGAACGATCCTAAAGTTATCAAATACAACAGCGACCAAATTGATTTCATACTGACGGCTGCAAGTTCAAAACTATTAAACTCGCTTGTGAAGTAAGAAATTATCAAGAGGATAAAACCTCCGGTTATCATCTGCATTCCGGCCCCGACAAATTTGGATTCATGCTGGGGAACGAATTTGGAATAGACCGATCCGATGGCCCAACTAATAGTTGCAACTACAATTATAAATGCGCCGGTTTTGTCAATTTCAGAACCTATTCCCAGACCGGACGGACTTATCAATTGCCATACCCCTCCAAAACCTAATACGAGTCCAAATATTATGGCTGCTGTTGGTTTTGATCCTCTGGGAATAACCCATTCAATCAGGACGACCCACAAAGGAACCATGGCAATTAAAAGTGCTGTAAGCCCGGACGGAACTGATACCTCCGCCCATGTGACCAGACCGTTTCCCCCTACCGCTAATAGGAACCCAATTATTGTAGCAAATCTCCAGTGTTTCAAAGATGGTTTGGAAGCTCCAAGTAATCTGGCAATCCAATAAATTAAGAGTCCCCCGATTACAAACCTTACGCCGGCCATAAGAAAAGGCGGAATTGTTTCCACGCCCAATCTTATTGCCAGATAGGTAGTACCCCAGACAATATATATGGTGGCAAAAGATAAAATTATATACAGGTTCTTTTTGGCAGACATTTTAAATTTTATTCTTATTGAAATACTCTTTTAGTTCTCTATATCAATTGGTATTGCACAAGTCTCTTTGTACGATTCCATTACAATTGTAGTTCTGGTTGATTCCACAGAATCAATGGCGCCAATTTTTTTCTTCAAGAGATGACTGAGAGTTTTGGTTGTTCTGGTTCTTACTTTTAAGAAATAGCAGTCCTCTCCGGCGACATTATATACCTCCTGAACCTCCGGAATCCTGGCCAACTCCTCGCCAGCCTCTGAGCCAGATGCAATTTCATTGGTCCTGACGAAAATGAAAGCAAGCAACCCATGGTCCAGCCGGGCGGCATTAAGCCTGGCTTCAAATTTTTCAATAACCCCGTTTTCTTTAAGCTTGCGCAGCCTCTCCGAAGTTGCCGAAGGAACCAGACCAATTCTATTGGATAGCTCTTTATTGGAAATCCTGGCATCTTCCTGAAGGAGATTCAAAATCTGGCGGTCAATTTTATCCAACATAATATTAGTTCCTAATCTTTCTAATAAATTAAATTCTGTCTTCATTCAACTTAAAGTATATTATATGCTAATTTAGGATATATAACGAATAAAAGTCAACATAGTTCCATAAATTATGAATTTTATTTGATAATTCCAAATAAAACAGCCATATCTTGGTTAAGTCTCTTCAGGATAGTTCTTTCAGTTCTATTTGTTATCTCAGCCTCTCTTAGAACAGTCAGTAGTAGTTTATTTCATCTTTTGGGGTGTATTGGAAAAAAAATTGCGAAGCTGTTTGTTCAAGGTTTGATGAAAGAGGCCTGGCTCATCTGTTTTTTTCTAAAACCTGAATCACCCAAGAGAACTTAACGGAAACTTGGTGCAAAGTAAGAACGGATTTATGTTTACATCTTTTCACTATTGACCTTAACTGAGATGCTCTTTATATTCCCTCTTCATTTTAAAGGAGTGTGATGACTGTTTTGACCTATAAACAACCGGAAGTTACCGATGAAATGATCAGATTTCATGGTCTGACGCCGGAAGAATACCAAAAGATTCAAGAAATACTTGGCAGGAATCCTAACTATACGGAACTTGGGATATTTTCTGTCATGTGGTCAGAACATTGCTCTTACAAGAACTCAATTGCCTTAATCAAAACACTGCCGCGAGAAGGAAAATATCTTCTGGCCAAAGCCGGCGAGGAAAATGCCGGGGCTGTTGATATTGGTGACGGGCTGGCCGTGGTTTTTAAAATCGAGTCTCACAATCATCCTTCGGCCATAGAGCCATATCAGGGTGCGGCAACCGGAGTTGGGGGAATCCTGAGAGATATTTTCACCATGGGTGCCAGACCTATTGCGGCTTTAAATTCGCTCAGGTTTGGGAGTCCGGACAACCCCAGAGTTCGTTATCTTTTGGACGGTGTGGTGAGAGGGATTGGTGACTATGGCAATTCTTTTGGCGTTCCTACTGTTGGCGGTGAAGTATATTTTGATGACTCATATACGGGAAACCCGTTGGTAAATGCAATGGCGGTGGGCATTGTAAAATCAGACAAAATTGCTTCGGCAGTTGCCTCAGGCGTTGGAAACGTTCTGATGATTGTCGGCTCCAAAACCGGCCGTGACGGAATCCACGGGGCTACATTTGCCTCCGAAGAGATAAGCGAAAAATCTACCGAAAAACGCCCTTCGGTTCAGATTGGTGACCCCTTTATGGAAAAACTCCTCCTTGAAGCTACTCTTGAAATTATAAAAGAGGATTTGATCGTTGGCATTCAGGATATGGGTGCGGCCGGAATAACCTGCTCTACCTCGGAAATGTCAGCCAAAGGTGAAACCGGAGTTGAAATTGACATTGAAGAAACCCCGGTAAGAGAAGCTGCCATGACTCCATATGAAATTCTCCTTTCTGAATCTCAGGAAAGAATGCTGGTCTGTGTTAAAAAAGGGAACGAGTCAAAAGTTGCCGATATTTTTGATAAGTGGGGGCTTGATTCAAAGATTATCGGCAAAGTTACATCAGATAAGATGATGACCATAAAATTTAACGGTGACATAGTCTCACAGATTCCATCTGACTCTTTAGTCCTGGGTGGCGGTGCGCCCGTCTATCAACGTGAGACTAAAAGACCGGCCTATATGGATGAGCTTCATAAAATAGACTTGAGCAGTTATTCCCTTAAACAGGACTGGAATAAAATCCTGCTGAGAATGATGGCTGCACCAAATATCTGCCATAAAGGGTGGGTTCATGAGCAATATGATTCAACGGTAAGAACCGGAACGGCTGTTGGTCCCGGCTCAGATGCAGCAATTATCAGATTGCGCAAGACAAAAAAATTACTGGCCATGACAACCGACTGCAACCCAAGATTTGTTTATACTAACCCAAAAATCGGCACCCGGTCGGCAGTAGCCGAAGCCGCCAGAAATATTGTCTGTTCCGGAGGGAAACCGTTGGCCGTGACCAACTGTCTCAATTTTGGCAATCCTTACAAGCCGGAAGTTTATTATTGCTTCAGCGAAGCAATCAAGGGGATGGGCGAAGCTTGTGAAGTATTTGAGACTCCGGTTACAGGCGGAAATGTTTCTTTCTACAACGAGGACCCAGAAGGCGCCGTTTTCCCGACACCTACAATTGGGATGATTGGGCTGATAGAAGATTCTTCTCATATCACGACTCAGTGGTTCAAGGATGAAGCTGACTCCGTCTTTCTCCTTGGAGAGACAAAAGAAGAACTGGGAGCATCAGAATACCTCAATACCGTTTTCAAGCAGACAAAAGGGGATGTTCCTGTGTTAAATTTGGAAGCTGAGAAAAATCTTCAGGATGCTCTGCTGGATGCTATTAAATCCGGTTGGATAAAAAGTGCCCATGACACTTCCGAAGGTGGTCTGGCCGTTTCTCTGGCCGAATGTTCAATAAGCAACCGGGAAAGACAACTCGGCCTGACTTGTGAATTAGACGAAAGCATAAGATATGACTGCCTCTTATTTGGTGAGAGCCAATCACGGGTTGTCATAAGCAGCTCCAAAGAGAACCAATCAAAAGTGATTGAGCATTTCGGCAGCAAAAATATTCCGATAAAACTGATTGGTAAAACCGGCGGGGACAGGCTTAAGATTAATAACCTTGTTAATATATCTCTTTTGGAACTGACTGATTCATTTTTTAATTCACTTCATAATATTATGGAATCACCCAAGTCAGCAGAGGGGAACATATAACCAATCTTATCAAATAAGGGTTAGCCCTTGGCACTTTATATCTTCTCAGACGCACATTTGGGAGCAACTGACTCCGACAACGAAGATGAACGTCTCCAAAAAATTTCGGAGCTTTTTGATCTGGTCAAAGAGGACGGAGAGAGGCTCATAATTCTTGGCGATCTTTTTGATTTCTGGTTTGAATACAAAAACGCAATCCCAAACGAATATATGAAAATGCTCTCCATGCTGGCCGAGCTGCGGAAAAGAAATATCAAAATTGATTACGTCGCCGGTAATCATGATTTCTGGATGGGTGATTTTTTCCCAAAACAGATGGGTATTCCAATTTATCGGGATGAATTTGAACTGACATATCAGGACAGGAAAATTCATCTTCTTCACGGAGACGGATTATCCAAGAGCGATGTCGGTTACAGGATGTTAAAAAGAGTTTTTCGCAACCGACTCAATATCTGGCTTTACCGGAAAATTCCACCCGATTGGGGAATTCCGTTAGCCAAATATGTTTCCGGCACCAGCCGAAAATATACTTCAAAAAAAGAGAGACTTCAAAAAATTGAAAAGAAGTTCCTTATTGATTATGAAAACTATGCCAGAAAAAAACTAAGCGAGGGATTTGATATTGTCATTTTGGGACATCTCCACGACCCCAGTTTGGAAAAATTTGAAAACGGCTACTATATCAATTCCGGGGATTTTATTAAGAATTTCAGTTATGTGAAAATTGACAGTAGTTCTGTAAAACTGCTTACAATTGATTAGCTAAATTCTTCAATCTCAAAACTTAAATCTCTCCACTCCTGAAACCCGCCTTTCAGATGAGTCACACTATAGCCTTTACTTTTCAAATATGAAGTCGAAGAAGTTCCTCTTGCTCCACCCATGCAGTAGACATAAATCTCTTTGTCTTTTGGAAGCTGCTCATCTGACAGTAGTAATCTTGTATGGGCAATATTACTTGCCCCCGGTATGAAGCCGATCTCTTTGAGTTCCGAGTTTTTTCTAACGTCCAACACGAAGACATCCGGATTCTTACTGATACCCCTAAAATCATGGACATCAATTTCATCAATACTGGAAACTTGTCCACCGCTTCCAACATAATCTTTCATCGTTTCCGGTGTTACAAATGCGGCCACATTATCAAGCCCAATTCTAATCAAATCAGTAACCGTGTCCTTAACCATATCAGAATTAATCACTAAGACTATTTTTTGCTCTTTCTTTACGAATGAACCAATGCTGTTTGTAAATTCATTTCCTGATTGAGCAAAAAGAGCGTCCGGCAAATGAGATTCTTTATAACTTTCCCAATCTCTGAGATCTATAATCACAACATTTTCATCTTTAAAAGCGTCTTCAATTTCATCCGGAGAAAGTTCTCTCGGCTCTGGCAGACTTCCCAAAATGTCCGGACCCATTCTGTTTTCCAATTTCATTCTGGCAAAATAAGACGGAGGCTCTGGCTGACCATCCAATATATAATTTACGAATTTGTCTGACTCAGTTGCGGCCAGAATTGCAGAATTATTTTTGAGTTCATTTTCCACTGTTGATTCGGGAGCTGTACCGAGTGATTTTCCACAAGCTGATCCGGCACCATGACCCGGCCAGACATATAATTCCTTTGGAAGAACTTTAAATTTTTGAATAGAATCAAAAAGGGACTCAGCAGATGATTCCATTGTGTTTTCTATTCCAGCTGCTGTTTCAAGTAAATCAGGTCTTCCAACATCACCTACAAAAATAAAATCTCCGCTGACAATGCCTTTTCTGGAATTTAGTTTTTCATTTTCATCTGAAACAAGAAACACTAAGTGTTCAGGTGTATGACCCGGGGTGTGCATCACTTTTAACTTGAGAGTTCCGACTGAAATATTATCACCATCTCTTAGAAGTTGATAATTATAATCAGAATTTATTAACCACTCATACTTCCAATCTGCATCTCCTTCATCGGAAGCATATATTTTGACGATTCCCCTTTCTGCAAATTCTCTTAATCCGGAAAGATAATCAGCATGTATGTGAGTTTCAGTGACTGCAACAATTTTTATGCCGTCTTTGTTGGCGATATTAATATATCTGTCAATATCCCTTT
Organism: Candidatus Zixiibacteriota bacterium; assembly: GCA_022570975.1. Taxonomy (GTDB): domain Bacteria; phylum Zixibacteria; class MSB-5A5; order GN15; family FEB-12; genus JACZYS01. Next base: position 6,777 of record JACZYS010000013.1, read on the forward strand.
GGGGATCTATCAAGATGGCTTCTTTTGACTTTTCATCCCCAATCAGGTAAGCATAATGGGCCAGCTTCTTTTCTTTAATTTGTCTCCAATACATATTTGCCTAAACTTTAAGATTGTACTAAATGTTCCTACTAAAGATAAAAAGTTCAGAATTAATAATAAAGACAAAAGATAAAAGTTTAGTTACTTTATCATTCCCCTTTTGGTCGAAGCAATAAAATTGATTATTTCTGTTACCTGGTCGGTCTCTTCAACATCAGATTTGATTCTCTCAACGGCTTGGGTTGTATTTAGGTTGCTTGAGAAGAGTAGTTTATAGCAGGCTTCAATTGACTTTAAAGCTTCCTTGGAAAACCCCCGCCTCTTCAAGCCGACAGAATTTATTCCGGTAATTTTTAGCGGGTATCCGGCTACCAGAGCATATGGGCAAACATCCTGCTGGAGTCTGTATCCTCCGCCAATCATAGAATGGGCGCCAATTTTAACAAACTGATGAACCGGTAGAATACCACCCAGAATGGCGTAGTCTCCTATTTCAATATGACCACCCAGATTGACCGAGTTTGCCATGATAACATTGTTCCCCAAGAGGCAATCATGGGCGACATGGGCATAAGACATAATCAAACATTCTTCTCCGATAACTGTTTCACCCCGGTCAATTGTGCCTCTGTTGATTGTTACAAATTCTCTGATGATGCAGTTGTTTCCTATTGAAACGGTGGTTTTTTCTCCGCCAAATTTTAAATCCTGAGGAACGGTGCCAATTACAGCAGAGTGAAAGACTTTTACATTTTCACCAAGTCTGCTTCCACTTGCAATTAATGCCGAGGATGCAATCTCTGTATCTTTACCGATAACAACGTCTTCTTCAATGATAGTATAAGGTCCAACAGTGACATTGTCGGCCAGCTCTGCTTTGGGAGATATTATCGCTGACTTATGAACGTTTGTCATCTATCAACAATCATCGCCACAAATTCAGCCGACGCAACAAGTTTCTCTTCGACAAACGCCTTAGCCCGCATCTTGCAGGCAGTTTTTCTCAAAGAGATCATCTCCAGTTCAAACCGCAGCTGATCACCCGGTTGAACCGGTTGACGGAATTTGGCTTTATCAATAGACATAAAATAAACAACTTTTGATTTCGGGTCACTGATATTATTTAATAGCAGAATACCTCCGGCCTGGGCCATTGCTTCCAAAATCATAACTCCCGGCATAATTGGGTGTTCGGGAAAATGTCCCTGAAAAAAGGGCTCATTTATTGTAACATTCTTAATGGCCACCACGCTTTTATCCGGGACCAGATCTATAATCCTGTCAATTAACAAAAACGGATAACGGTGGGGCATAATTTTTAAGACGGCGTTGATATCCAAGAACGAGGCACTGTTGTTTGATGAGTATTTGCTGGCAATTTTTTTCTTCTTATATAGCTCGCGCATCTTTTTGGCCAGTTCAACATTGGCCTTGTGGCCGGAGCGGGCTGCCAATACATGTCCTTTAAAAGGGGCACCTATCAAAAATAGGTCGCCGAGCAAATCAAGGGTCTTGTGTCTGACCGGCTCATTGTAAAAACGAAGTTTGATGTCATTAATTATTCCGGTTTTACCAACAAACGCTTTTTCTTTCAAGTTGAGCACTTTTTGAATACGGTCAACTTCCACCTGCCCATCTTTTGAATCATAAAAGACAATAGCATTATCCAACCCACCCCCCTTGATTAATCCGGCATCTTTTAACATTTCAAGTTCAGACAAAAAGCAGAAAGTTCGTGCCGGTGCAAACTCCTCTACAAACTCTTTTTCCAGATCTACCAGCGAAGTATATTGGGTGCCAAGTGCCGGATTTTTGTAATCAATCATGAAAGTTATGCGGAGTTCATCGGAGGGTGCGACTATCAAATCAACTCCCCGGTCAGGCTCAGAGTAAGCCATGGGAGTATCAATCTCCAGGTAGAATTTATCGGCCGACTGCTTTTCAATCCCGGCCTCAAGAATCTTGTCCACGTAAGGTCTGGCCGAGCCATCGCAAACCGGAGGTTCGCTGCTATTTAGCTCTACAATTATGTTGTCCAGTTGGAGTCCGGCAAAAGCGGCCAGTACATGCTCAACCGTATAAACTTTTGCTTCTCCCTGCTGAAGGGTGGTGCCTCTTGAGATATCGACGACATGATCAATATCTGCCTGTACCCAGGGGGAGTCCGGTAAGTCTGTTCTGACAAATCTTATCCCCGTATCCGGCGGGGCCGGTTTCATGGTCATGGTGCAGCTGTTTCCGGTGTGAAGTCCGATCCCTTCAAGCGAAACAGCTCTTTTTATTGTTCTTTGTTTTTCGTACATATTCTCTTCAATTATTATGAATTCCACAGATTATAACCAGAATATACAGCTTTCTCAAGCTATTTCTAGGGTAAGGCTTCGCCTTTATTTCTAAAAGGAGTATTTGCACGAACTTGAAAGAATTAGCTCGTTTTAACTCATAGTTTCATTCCTCACGTAATTTCCAGGCAAGGCCCTTTTTAGGCCCTATTATATATCCTTTAATGATTTAACTTTGCGAAGCTGCCTGAAGAGCGAGATATATTCTTTGACCATAATTTCTTCTGCCTGAGATAACCCCTCCAACATTGGAATACCTATTTTTAAGACGGCTCTGACCATATCGGCGGTAGTCCGGTCATATCTTTCGGCCAGCTCTTTCAACCTTGATTTCAGCTCATAAGATACAAAAATTGACAGGCAGTGGCCGCCTTTTAGTTTTTTTGTGAATTCAGTTTTTTCTGACATCTTTTTTTCCTTTCATAAAATTGAGTGGTGGTTTTTCAGATATGATATTTTTCATGCCCTATTATTGTCTGTATTGTTTTAAGTTTTATTGAGTAGTTTTCTTTTAAGATTTTGATTATTGGTTTCCATGTTTCTGTTTTGTCTCGATTTTTTATAAGCTCATTTATCTCCCCGACCTTTTTAGACAGGCAAAGCGGACAAGGATTTAGGCTGGTATTGTTTTTTAGTTCAATTGAAAAGTGCTCTTTTACAAAGAGAGATAATGACTTTTTTAATCTCTTAATTGCTCTAAAGTGAATGGACTCCAAACGATGCACTCTCATATCAGACAGCTCAGAAATCTCCCGGTATGTTTTGCCCATAAAATAAAATAGTTTTATGAACTCTTTTTCTTTTTCCGGGAGACTGCCAAGAGCATCTTTTACTTTCTGCTGAATCAATAGCTGTATCTCTGAATAACCTTTTTCCCTCATGCTGTATGAATTCAACAGCTCAGGAATGCATTCAATACTGATGAGAGAAATCTCTGACAGAAAATCTGATGCTGAGGCACTCTTATTTCTTGAGTTATCTGGCTTGATCCCTGACTCTGCAATCCAGTTCTGATAATGAATCCTTTTCTTGCTCACAACTCCTCCTATTTCTTTTTTGGGAGGAAATTATGACCTGAGAAAAAATCTCAAATCTCTTCAGTGAGACAATTTGGGAATCAGATTTTGAAGTGATGGAGAAGTCCCAAATCACCTGATTGAACCACAATAACCCTATAGTCGCTCAAGTTCACATCTAAGTTTGGAGTGACAAAAGGCTGAAATTTTTTGCAAATCAGGAGCTCAAAAACGGACTTTTCAAGGAGCAATCAGCAGGTTATACTGTAATGACTATCAGTAAAAGCCTGATTTTGATCCGGTGAGAATCTTAGCGAATTGGAACGATATTTGCAAAGCTATAGCACATAAAGCAATTGACAGCTGACAGAAACCAAGTAAAACAGAATGACTGAAAAACTTCAAAGAATACAAGCCTATGACGTAAGCGAAGGGATAAACTCCCCCGGCACTATTTTCAAAATGAACTCAGGTAATATTGATTTCAAAACATCTTTTTTCACATATTTCTCTTTGTTCTTCCTTTTAATTCTGTTCCCCATGATGTCAATGCAGTCAATGGGCGACTCTGCTGAAATTTTGCAGCGGTTGGAAAACATGAACATTTCATTTTTTATAATTGCTACTATTGGTTTTCAGTGGTTGATGTTTTTGTTAATTTTCCTTTCCACAAAGATGGAGCAAACCGGTCTTGGAGGAGTAGGGCTGAAGAAATTCCGAGGCGTGGACTTTTCCTGGGGAATCGCCTTTTTTCTGGGTGGTTCCTTAGTTGTAGTTGGCTCGCTCACCTGGTTTTTGGCACAGCTGGGCTTAGCTGTCCCCGGCGAAATTGAGTTTCTTATTCCCAGAGATACAACCGGTAGAATTTTGTGGGTGGGGCTCTCATTTTCGGCGGCCTTTTGTGAAGAGATAGTTTTTAGAGGTTACTTGATGACACGTCTCAGACTGACCGGGAAATTTAAGAGTTGGTTTTTTCCGGTAGTTGCCTCGGCTTTAGCTTTTGGCATCAGCCACTCCTATGAAGGATGGGCGGGAATAATTTTAATATCGATTTATGGTGCACTGTTCTCATTACTATATATCAGAACCGGCACTCTTTGGCCGGGTATTGTAGCTCATTTCTTTCATGACTTTATGGCCTTGTTCTTCCCCTGGTAGTTCAAAAATTGATTTTCATTGGTCCCAATTTTATTGTATTATAATTTGATTAGGATTTCAAAAAAATTGGAGATAAAATGCAAAACAAAAAACTCATACTCATATTTACATTCGTTTTTCTTAGCTTCTTCTCCGCCAACAAATCTCTTTCGCAATCCGTCTTATCATTTGATGCTTCAATAAGTTCACTCAGCGGATATACTGAGTACAAACTATTTTTTCAGGGAACGGACGTTGTGCAAGACACATTATTCGTTTTTCGCAGGATAGAAAGTCTGCTGGAATTTCCAATAGATTCTAAAATAGCCAAGATTCAAGCTACTTTTCACTCCGGAGCAGCAAGTTCCAAGTCATGGTCGGTTGTGGTTTCTTATTCAAAAAATCTGTCTGATCCCGGTGAATTTATGAAAGATTCAGATTGGGATGAAATTGTTGGCTATTTCCCAAGGACAAAGTTCAGCTATACTGAATCAGCAGCAGATATGAATTTTGCAGAATTTAACATAAAAGCAGATTACCAGATAATGGGAAGCAAAAGTTTCTCTACTTTTCTTTCTGCCGGATTAAAGTCTCAAAAAATCAGTTATGAGATTGATAATTTCTCGGGCTGGTTTAGATTTTATAATGATGCCACCATTTCCTACCTCCCAAGAGATACTATTTTACCGGCAAGCAATTTGCCGGCTCTTTTTTATGAAGTGAAATATAAAATGCCATATCTTGGATTGGGAATAGAGTCTTTATTTTCAGAAAATAATTTCCTGAAGATAAGCGGAGGCTATTCGGTTGTTTTTGCCGAGGATTTTGACGATCACCTTCTCAGGAAAAAGATATCAACTTCCGAAGGAAACGGCAGAGCTTTTATGGGAGAACTGAGAGCTCATTTTGTTATTGGCAGTATTAGCAATAAGAGCTTATATGTTGAATTAGCAGGTGAGGCTCTTTCAATTCTGGTGAAAGATACACAGACCCAGAGCTGGTATGGAGATGACCCGGCTACTCCCGGCGATTCAGTTTTCGGCATACCCCATACATTCAAGAGTGAGCAGTTCAAAATTGGGCTGGCTATTGGACTGGAAATATAGTAAAAAAATAAACTTTTCCCTCTGAACAAGATTTATCTGCATTCGTTATCAACTTATAATCAAAGAAACAATAGTTTCCATATTGCGTATAATAAGGCAGAAACAGGCGTTTATGTAAGAATAGGGTATGATAATTATCGTGGAAAATGAAATAGTCAGGTATGGAGCAGTTCAAAATATTGAAATAACCGGCAATTTTACCGATGCTCCCCTGCCGGAAATGTCTTTTGAAGACTTA
>JACZYS010000013.1:12667-21209 GCA_022570975.1 Candidatus Zixiibacteriota bacterium
TTTGTTATTAACCCCGGAAAGAAAATCATTCTAGACTATTTCAAGAGGTCAGAAAAAATAGAAAGAATACTAAAAGAGAGAAAAAAAGGCTCAATTATTTCATCAAATACATCTACCATTCCATTAAAAGTTTTATCATCAAAAATGTCTGATGAAGACAAAAAAGATTTTTTTCTCGGCAGTCATAATCTGCCTTTCCGGATCGTTGGCTATGGCAGAAAATGAGAATAAGAATAAAGATACAGCCCACTCACCGGAATCACACATTTACCGTCTGAAGATTCATGAACGAGAGACAGCTGAAAATTATCTTTTTGTTTTAGAGCAGCTGGAGCTGTTGACAAAAGATTATACAAAATATTTGAGAAAGTATGAAGATGATATTTCTGCTGATTACCAGAAATCTTTAAATTTGATTTCTATAAATCTCTCGACCGGAAAATATCATAAGGATTTTTTCCGACTCAAGAAAGATATCAACAGTTATCAGTTGGAATTTGCAAAATATTTGAACGAACTTTCCAAGCACAGAAAATTGAAAAGGCTCCACTATATTGCAGCAAATCTCCAGGATGAGCTGGCTAATATTGATGAGCTGATTGAAGATGAGATTGATATCAGTCTTGAGAACATAGAAGAACTGGGAAGAATTGAATTGTTTTTGGAACACAAATTTGACAGAACAAAAATCTGGTTTGATATAGACTCGGGCAAGTCAATTTCATTTTTTGAGGTTATCAGGGAAAGTTCAGACAGTTTATCTGCCGTTGTCACATTAAAGTTATTCGAGGATGGCAATATTGTACCTATAATTGTTAATGTTCCCGAAATATCTGTGGTCACTGAACCGCTGGAGGCTCCAGGAACGTCAAGAGCACCAAGAACAGCAAGAACGCAAGAAGACCCGATAATAACATTTAAGTATCCCGACGAACACGGGCATAAAGACAGAGACAAAATCACAAGAGTACGCACTATTAGTAAAACGAGTGATGAAATCTCAAACTCTATTCTGGTTGTGATTGATAATCCTGCCGGAATTATTGAAGTAACCGGCTGGGATAGGCCTTATGTATCTGTTAGTGCAAAAGTTGAGACCTCTTCATCAGAAGTAAGCAAAGCCGAAAAACTAAGTGCATCAGTTGATATCCGTATTTATCAATCGAGAGGACAACTTTTTGTCGAAAGTGTAATTCCAAAACTAAGAAGCAGCGAGAGTTTAATCTCCCACTATTCCGCAATGGTCAAAGTGCCGTCTGAGAACAATCTGGTTTGTAACAGTTCTTATGGTAAGTTAACTATCAGTAATATTGAGGCAAATATTAAATTATCGGCCAAGCAATCAAACCTGAGTATTTCAAATATCTCCGGAAATATAAAGACAAAAAACTTTAAAGGCTCAATCAAGTTAATGAACTCAGAAGGTGCAATTGACTTAACAAACTCATATGGGCTTGTAAGTATTTATGACTGCAAAGGAATAATGAACATCAGCAATAATTTCTCTGACACCAAAATAATTAATTCTGAAGGAGAGGCACATATTTCCGGCAGCGGGGAAGTTGAGATAAAACAATTTGAAGGAGATATTGATATCTCCAACAGCTGCGGAAAAATTGTGGTGACAAATGTAGATGGAAATCTGATTGCAAAGAATTCATATGAGTCTGTTTTTGTCAGGCAAATAGATGGGGACGTTGAAATAGAAAATAGTTTTGGAAATATAACGGCCAATAACATTTCCGGAAAAATTACAGCCTCCAATAAGTTTGCTTCTATAATGCTAACCGATTTTTATGGCCCGTTAACTCTCAACAATCAAAACGGAAATATAAACCTCATGTTCTATAATGAGTTAAATGGTAACTCAATCATTATTGCAGACGGCGGTGAAGTCAGTTTGACATTTGTGGAAATACCTGATATGACTTTTTCTGCAAATACTTTTGGCGGAGAAATAATAAGTTTTGTACCGCTTGAGGTTACCGGTAACGAAAACTTAAAAACATCGACTCACATTTTTGGAAGTGGTGGTAATTTGTTCGAAGTAAAAGGTACGAAATCTTCAATCTACCTGACAAGAAAATAGGCTGAAAATCCCTAAGCTATCAGGCATTGGAGGCTTGCTGAGCTTTTTCCATAGACGCCAGATGCTCTTTTAATTTCTCTTCAATATTTATAATATAAGTGTCATCGTGATATATGACCGTATCAAAAGAGGACAATTTCTTGAGCTCGTCCATTACCGCAGAGATGGTGTTGACACCGTTAATAATTACTTTAAGCGATTTATCCATTGTGTCTGAGTCGTCAGAAATATTCCCTTTTTCCAAACTGAGGTTTAATAGCTGGGCTCTGCCCATTATGGAGGCGTTGGCGTTGTTGATATAGTGATTGAAAGTCGCCGTGATAGTGTTGAGCACTTTTATGGCGGCCTGATTTTTGTCTTCCTTTTTTTCAATCTCGCTTCTGGTTACACGTTCTTCCAAAAGAGATTCGACCGCCTGATAATGCCCGTAGAGCATTCTGTTGGCTTCAACAAGGAGGTCATTTGTCGAACCAATTTCAATCTCCAGAAAATTTGCTTCCTCAATAGTCTTGGCTAAAATTGAATCCTGGATTTCCCGCAATCTTTCTTCGTTCAGTCCCAAATTTGTGGCGACGAGATATTTCTTGCCAACATCCTCGCTACTTTTTGTCACTGCAGAAGAGAGTGTGAATTTTGACATCATTGTTGCCAGAGCTAATATCTGGGAGAGTTTAAAGTCAGGATTCGTTTCACCTTCGGCAAATTCGCTATAATAATGGCCAACAGCATCGCAAATCACTTGAGGAATATTCCACTGCTCCAGCAAGAACCTTCCCAATCTGGCATGATTGGTACCCCAGATTCCTTCCTCCAATCCAAGTATGTCCTCGCCGGCCTCGTATTTTTTCCAGATTCGGTCAAATTTTTCCGGGAACGATGACTCCATCACCAAAAGTCCAATATCATGAACCAAACCGGTAATGAATGCTTCTTCAATACATTCATATCTTATTGCTTCAGCTATCTCTCTTGCTGCTATTGCAACTTCAAGGGAATGTCTCCAGAATTTTTTCTTATCGATAGAACTGTTTAAACTTCCGGCAACATCATATATGGAAGTGGAAAGTGCCAGAGCGCTGATAGACCTCTGCCCCAAGGTCATCACGGCCAAATTCATTGAACTTACATTTTTGCCACTGGTGTATATGGGCGAGTTGACAACTCGCAAGACTTTTGTTGTGAGCCCGGGGTCCTTGATTAAGACTTCGGCCAGGTCAGAAGCAGAAGCATCTTCATCCGATATAACTCTCAAGACTTCTGAAAGGGTCTGAGGAAGGGAAGAGAGTTCTTTATGCTCTCCAATTATCTGTTTGTAAAGTTCATTATCCATTAATAATCTCCATTAAGATTATTATCGGTAGTTTAAGGATAAATTAAATATCGATTGGAGTAGAAATTCTGAAAAACTCTAAAAAATCATTAATACTTAAGCCGTTTATTTAGCCTGAAAATCCGCTTGTTTAAATCCATTTCGGAGGTTGTAGAAAAAGGGGCCATAGATTTTGCCTTTCGGGCATATTTTAGAGCGGCAGCAAAATCTTTTTGTTTATGCTCCCAATATTTTGCCAGCTCAATTAACGCCAGGTATGACTCTTTTGACTTTCCACTTGCTGAAAGGTTTTCCCATATATTTGTTGCCCTGCTTAAGTTACCCGATTTTTTGCTGGCCAAAGAATGGTATAAAAGAATATCATTTGGCAAGGTGGAATGACTGTTACCAAAAATTCTCTTCTTTATTTGTTCTGAATTTTTAAACTCCCCGATTCTATCAAAATGCTTCGACAGACAGTGCAGGTCATCTAAAGAACTCAAATTTTTACCGGCAGAACTATATATCTGGTGCAAATTTTCAAACAGGTAAAAGAGAGACAAAATATCCAGGCGGTTATGAAGCAAAACCCGGTTCATTTGTTTTAGAGAAAAATTATTCAACCATTCAAAATAAACATACGGAACCAAATAGCCGGGTATGTCATCTGTCCGATAAAACTGAAAGAGCTCTTGTTCAATATTTGTCAATTTGCAGTTTTTTAATCTTCGCTTGAATATTCTTCGTGAATGAACAAGAAGGTCTATATGCCTGGCATATTTAAAGCTCTTACCCAGTCTGTTTATTATCAGCCTGCTGTTTAATAGTGGAATATCAAAAGAGGCACCATTATAACTGACCAGAATTTTATTGGAAGAAATTTCTTCCCGAATAGCTTCCAGCATGAAAGATTCATCGGAATAATCGGGTAGAAAATATTGTCTTATTTCAAACCCCTGCTTGCTTATGGAGCCGATTCCGACAAGAAAGGCCGTGCTTCCGCTTCCTCCCAAACCGGTTGTCTCGGTGTCAATGAACAAAAGCTCATCCGGTTCAATTTTGGTTTTGCTCATATTTTTTTTCAAAGAGTGAGGGAAGAAAATTTCTCTGTTGAGAAACTCTGAATCTACTTGATAATTCCCCAGTTTATGACTGAACGGGAAGGTCTCTTTTACAAGGCAATAAGTTCCCCCGGATGATGATACCAACTCACCATTTAATTTTGAGGTAAGGATGTTATATTTTGCCGGATGAGTTATTTTTTTTCTATTTGTTTTTTCTGATTGGAGGAAAATAAGTTTTTCAAACTGAGATAGCTTGCCGGCTATATTATTTTTGCTCATTAGATATCAGAGATACCAGATCAATTGCTGAGTTAATTTTGAGAAGCACCAGCCGGTCTGTTTCTTTATCTATAATACTCTGACGAACAGAGCAATTATCCAGCGGGTCTGACAAGATTAAAGCAACCGCAGCCTGTGCTCTCCTGCTTGCGGATTCAGAAGCGGCCTGTTTTATCAACAGGTCATGGGCATCTCCGTGGTTAAGTTTTCCAAGCACCTGACAGGATAAATCACCTGTTAAGCCGTTTGCCGAGTTTAAAGAATCTGCTATGGAGCGGATAACTCTGGTGGTGTCAAGTTTGGTCAGGACTTCAATTGCAGACATACGGGCACCATAAAAATTATCGGCCAGTATGTGAATCAGTTTTTCGATTGCCTCGTTTATTTTGAGTCTTCCCGATGCAACCACGGCTGCTTTTCTAACCTGACCCACCGAATCTGAGAGGGCGGCAATTACAGTTTGGTCAGCCTGATTGTCATTTATCTTGCCTAAAGCATCAACAGCTTTTTCCCTGACCTGCCACGATGGATGACCGGAGACGTTAATTAATGGTTTTACAGCCGAAGAATCCTTAATATCCCCCAGCGCCCGACAGACTCTTAGCACTACCAATTTTTCCGGCCGGCTTAATGCAAGAATCAAATCTGGTACTGCCGGTGAACCGATTTTCTTTAAGATATTTATTATTGTCAGCCGCTCTCTTGCAGAGCGAGTGGTGAATTTATCTATCAGTCTGGGGACAGCATCTATACCCAGATTGGCCAAAGCCTCAATTGCCGGTTCTACCCGGTCTCTATATTTTAGTTCTCCCGATGAGGAAATCACAAAAAGTGAGTCAATTTTCTTATCCAGATAACTGCTTGCCGATATAGAATTATTCATCAGAAATAAAAATAAGAATAACAAAGTTATTTTAACAATCACATTTATCACATTTATTGATAATCTGTTCATTTGTTTTCTTCCGTGCTATTTTTTTTTGGATAAAGTTCAATATCCATCCCTCCGCCCCATTTGGAATCAGTTTTCCAGTAGTAATTATTTTTGCCATTCCCCCGGTACTGGTCATCCCCTGACAAATCTAAAAAGAGTCCGATAGAGCCAAATTCTCTCCTTGGATTTCCATAACCCTGGCTGTTTTTTGGGTTTTTGATATTGTACCTGTCATCTCCATTGTTATCAATCATAATGCCGAAACCGTTTGCAGAACCGGCTGCCTGAGAGAGGTCATAGGCAGTATAGGTGTCATTGCCGCCCCGGTCCAAAAGGATTCCACAGGAGTAGTCATGACCGCAACCCTGAGAGACTCCTTTTGAAAAATAGGTGTCGTTGCCTTCGTCATCAATTAAGATGCCGCCAGTCATATGAGTTCCTGCTCCCTGAGCATACTGGAACGAATTATAAATGTCATTCCCTTCGACATCATAAAGCATTCCCAGCGACCACCAGTAGCTGGATCCCTGACCAAAGATATCAGTGGTATAAGTATCATTACCCTGCATATCAATTAAACCTCCTATTCCTCCTGAAAATATTGGTCTCATCCCAATTGCGAAACCCTGTGAGAAAGAGTAATAATGATCATCATACCTGAGAATATCCTTATATTTTCCACCGGCGAAATAATTGTCGTTTCCTTTGACATCATAGAGAAGCCCAATTCCCTCAACGAACCCAAATCCCTGTGACGACAAAGCCGCGCTATATATATCTCTGCCGAATTCATCAATCAAAAGACCAAGTCCGTAGCACCCGGCACCCTGCAAGAAAGTATCTCCCTCGTAAATATCATCACCTTCTCTGTCATAAAGGATTCCAAAACCAAAATATCCGCTGCCCATTGCAAATGATTTAGCCCGGTAGCTGTCGTTACCGGCTAAATCAATTAAAATGCCCACCGAGAAACAGCCGCTGCCTAAAGTAAAGTCAGATTTTGAGCGATAGCTGTCATCTCCGGAGAAGTCAATTATGACTACCGGGTGGGGGTTTTCCGGGTCATAGGTGAGGTCATAAATATCATCCCCGCCAAAATCGATTATGAATTTGTAGTCGCCGTTGTAGTAGTCATTATCCGTTCCTCCTATTGCCCAACCGGATTGTTTCCCCAAATTAAATTCATGATTAAAATTGTCAGGAACAAAAGAGGGAGCATTTAGAAGTTCAGATATGCTGACAGAATTATTTTTCAACAAACTCTCGATATTTCTCAGTTCCAAAATCAGCTGTCTCAAAAGACCAATACCGGCATCAACCACCGGGTCTTTGTTAATCAGGTATGCATATGAAGCAAACCGGTCAGCATATTCTTCTTCCAATTTGTCCAGTGAGTCAATGGCGTTGACAGATAAAAAGACCTCGTTCTCATCAATTTTTATGAGCGAAGGGAATTTTCTAATGAGGAAATTTTTTTGTGAAGCTGACAAACGAGAAAACATGGCTTCCGTTGACCTGGGTATAATGACATCAATATAAAGAGCCGCCTGCTGGAGAAGCTGGTTTAAGACTTCCGAAGTGTAGTGCAGATTATATGACTGCTGTATCTCGCTCAAGTCTGCGTCATAGGCATAATATCTGACAGTCTGATCAGCTCTGGCTAAATCCTGAAATAAGACGGAAGAGAGTATTTCCGGCTGTCCTATTATATGAGCAGATTTAAACTGGGATGTATAGTCAATCATATCAAGGGGGCTTTTCATAAGCTCGGTAATGACTTTCAGTCTCAGAGAGTCTGGCTCGGTATAGTCTTCCCTGAAAGAGAAATCTGATGCTCTTAATCCAATGTATTCACTTAAGTGATTCAAACCCTCAATCTCTGTTTTCTCCTGAGCAAAAGAAGAGGAGTTCATAGCCAGAATTAGGATTACTGTTAGGAATAATTTCATAATTATATTATCGAATTATGTCAGGAAAAAATCAAGATTAAATAAGATTTTGATAAATGGGTTAGTTGACGAGAATTTGGAGATAAAAAAAAGCGCCCTTAAAAAGGGCGCTTTGAAATTCTATGATTTTATACTGGCTTAAGTATTAACGTCATTAGTAGTATTGGCAAGAGTACCGTTTTGATCAATCTGCCATGTATCGACGGTGGCATCATCATCAAGGTTTGCAGTTGCTACACAGGTAAAGGTGTTAGCAGCAGCAGTCATGACATAGCTATATTGAGCACCAGTCATGATTTCAACACCTATAACAGTAAAAGTACCACCGGCAGCAGCGGTAACACCATCGTCACCGTAATTACCGTTGGCCTGACGATATGTACGCTGCATGGTATAAACCTGCTTTAAAAGCTGTTTAGCTTCAGACTGTTTGGACTTTGTAGTAGCCTGCATAAATCTTGGAATAGCTAAAGCGGCCAAGATACCGATGATCACGACAACGATCATCAATTCGATAAGGGTAAAACCTTTTTCGCGATTGTGGAACTTTGAAAACATTTAAACCTCCTCAGGTTCTTTTGGGGTTATTAGTTCTTAATTTCTAAACTCTGTTAGCTTTTATCGGCAAAGTTCGTGCCTTTGTTGATTCCTTTTTTTGAACAGTCGTAGAATTATTTACTCCTCAACGGTTTACATCTCTTTTTTTTGAGATAACCGGAATTATGGGACCAATCTTTTATTTTGTGAATTTGTTTTTGGGGAGAGGCAGTGCAAATTGCCAATATAATTTGCAAATTGCAATAGGGGATCTCATCTTTATCAGAAGAGATATACTATCAACTATTTTATTCTATATTATATCAAACAAAAAAACCCGCCAAATTTGGCGGGTTCTCATAAGTTATCTTAATTCTGTTT
>JACZYS010000188.1 GCA_022570975.1 Candidatus Zixiibacteriota bacterium
TATAGATCTGCTCAAATATTACAGAAAAACGAGCGCGGCATTCCGTGATGCTTTCCCAACAAGTTTTGCCTTGACAGGCAAGAGAAACAGCCAACTAACTGATAAAGAAATTTCGGAAATTAAGTGATAGACAAGACATACTCATCAAAGTGCAATATTGCAGTTACATAAAAAAGCAAAGCTTCACGGATAGAGGAACTCAAGAAATTAAGTGATAGACAAGACTTACTCGTCAATGAACAGATTGGAATTACAAATAAAAGAAGCAAAGCTTCTAGCGGGCAGGTTGTGCCCTGTTAAATCAAATGCGGGATTTGCTCCCTTAACAGAAAAATTAGAAAGGAAAGATTATGGCAATAAGAGACCAGAATCTTGAATCTATTGCGCCGATACTGGCTACTTTTGACATCAAGCAGACCTCAAGTGTTGATGATTTAAAAGATACAAATATCGGAGAGCCGGTTACTATTACCGGCAACAACGAGACCGGACCAATAGGGGCCGACGGAATACTTTTGGGAAAGCTTATTTCATTGACCCTGACAGATAACGATGACGGCAGCCGTCTGGCCACGGTCCAGATTGGCGGCATCTGCAAACTGAAAATATCTGCTACCGTTCCGGTCGTTGGAGACAGAGTCGTTGGCGGAACATCGGGAACAGTCAAACAGGCGGCAACAATTGCTACTGACCCGGCCGGTGGTAACGTAGCCAGAGGAACGGTTCTCTCTGTTAACGGAGCCACCGACTGCATACTTCTATTAAATTAGAAAGGAACTATAATGGATATTAATGATTTCTTAAATTCCCCGACTATTGGCAACTTCAACGCCCTTCATGACAAGAGCGAAACAGGTCACGGTTCCGTTGACTTAACTAAAGCAGCAACCCTTGAAGTAACAAAAGAAATGTATCAGGAAGCAGATGTCAGAGGGATGACTTTAACCGAGCTGCTTGAGGCTGATGAGTATGACCCGTCACCGCACGGTTCATCCTTAGATGCTTTTGAAAGACAGCTTGCTTTGGCCGGTATAAAACTCTCCGGCAAGTCACCAACTACGGTCGAGCAGTTCTTTCATTCGGCTTCATCGCTGCTGCCTGAATTTATCTTAAGAGAGATAAAAAAAGGAATGGCAATGCGTCCGGAACTTAATCATCTCATTGCCAACTCAACTACTGTTGCCACCAACAAATACACACCGTTTTTCATTGACACATCTGATAAGGCACAGTTTTCTCTTCGTCCTGTCGGTGACGGTGCCGAGGTCCCCCAGCTTTTAGTAACTGAACAGAATCATCCGGTTAATGTGACTGATTACGGTCTAGCCTTAAAGGCGAGCTACAAGACCCTCCGCTACCGTACAACCTCACAGTTCAGGGTTTTGCTCTGGTATATTGGTTTCAGAATTCAGACAGACAAAATCGGAATGCTGGTGAACACGATAATAAGCGGCGATGGCAACTCCAATCCGGCCTCGGTTATCAATACCGCTGTAACCGCAACGCTGGATTACAATGACTTAATCTCGCTCTGGTCTCAGTTCTCACCTTTTGAGATGAACTCAATTGTCTGCCACATTGACCAGATGAAATCCATACTCACCTTAAGCGAATTTAAGGACCCACTGGCCGGATATCGTTTCCAGAAAACCGGTGAGTTGTTTAATCCGCTGGGTGCAACTCTGGTAAGGTCAGACGAAGTTCCAAACGACCTTGTTCTTGGAATTGACAAGCGCTTTGCCGTGGAAGAAGTAGTCACTCAGCCGCTGATGGTCGAATATGACAAAGTCATTGATCAAAGGCTGGAGGAAGCAGTTATAACAGAATCCGTAAGTTACGCTAAAGTAATCAAAGAGGCTTCGATTGTACTGGATACTTCCTGGTAAAAACAGAAACAGAGGTCCGGACTATTTCCGGGCCTCATAAATTATTGGAAAATAATGTTTAAAAAATTAACAGATACAACAGCCACTTATGGTCTTGGTCTTTCCACGGCCAAGCTGCTTTTTGAAATTCCATCGGGAGTATATTCGGGCAGGTTAATTGCTATAGTTCAGACTGCTTCCGGAACGCTAAGGTTTTCTTACTCAGACGCTCCCAACAATATCAGGTCATCATTTACAGATATAGTTACGGACTGTGCCGACCGACCTTTTGATGCAGCCATGGGCAGTGATTTCAATATTTATGTCGTCTATTCCAAAGTTACCACTGAAGATCTGATGAATGTAAAACTTTCTTTTGCAGACGGCCTTTGGACAGCAGGCAGTCCGGTAACAATTTTCAATGCCGAAAAGTCAAGAAACCCGACCCTGGTTATAGAATCTTTGACCAATCTTCATGTGGCCTGGTCAAGAGATCAAAGCGGTTCGTTTACGCTCTGCACCAAATCATCAACCGACAGCGGAGCAACCTGGGGCACGGGAGTATCTGACCCGGGAGATGTTCTGACCGGTGGGTCATCATCGGTCTTTCCAAAACTTTTGTTGGGAATATCTGACCTCTATCTGGTTTATGTTGACAATGTCACAGAAATAGATTTTCGCTCGAAGCCTCTTTCAGGGGGGAGCTGGACAAGTGAATTTAATATCGCCTCAGGAACTGATTTTGATAACAACTTTGATGCTGCCGTTTCTGAAAATGGTCTCCTGGCAGTTGCCTATGATAATCTGGAACTTCGTTACCGGGAATATGACGGCAGTAACTGGGGGCCGTCGGTCTTGCTGGATTCTTCTGAATCGTTTATGCCTCAGATGATATTCATAAATAATGTGCCATTTGTTATTTATACGGTAAAAGACAGTTCTGATCAAATGCTTCTGCAATATACGAGTAGAAAAAGTGGCGTTTTTTCTACTCCTGAGATACTTAATAAATCGGCCGGATATTTTGATTCCGTCTTTCTTTATGATCTTTCTTCAGCTGCTTATTCAGACTTAACCTCGGAATCACAGAGCAGCAGCACTGCCGATATTTATCATCCTTCGTCGAGCGTTATTTTCAAAGAGAGCGGAGATATTTTATATCTGGGCATCGACCAAAAATTCCGTCAGCTCTATCTCATATTATTCACCTCAGGAATAGGCGGTACGCTTGTATATAGTTACTGGGATGGCTCCAACTGGAAATCTTTTACGCCCGTAAACGGAAATTATAATTTTGATTCAGCCGAAAAAAAACTGCTCCTCTGGACGGATTACCAGAGCATGCCCACTGACTGGCAGAAAAGGATAATAAACGGTACCGACAGGTACTGGATAAAAATTGAAACAGGTTCTGCCTTCAGCACGGCCCCGGTAGGAAGCCAGATAACGACCATTTCTGATGTCAACTCTTTCATAATCAGGAGGTGAGCCCTTGTCATTTACTAATTCCACACTGGTGAAATCATACCTAACAGACTCCTTTCCGAGACAGGAAAAAATAAGTGATCAGCCGGTTCAGTTAAACTCGACAGATTTTATTTCGTTTTTTTCAGGTGCCGTAGATTCTTCAAGTTTTACAGTAAAGTCAAAACAAAGTAACAGCCCAATCAGGATTTCTTTATTGCTGAACAGTGCAACCGAAAGCATCAATTCCCTGCCGCTTGTTCCGGAGTCAGTAGTGGTCTCATCGGACAGTTCCTTAGGCATCATCTACACAGAAAATATTGACTACATCATTGATTATGCAAAGGGGGATATTATTCTCAAATCCGGCGGTGCTATTGCGGTTGGTGTCACGGTCACCGTTTGGTATCAGTCATACGTTACCTATACACTTACAACCGACTATCTCATTAATGCCGACCGGGGAGAGATAAAACGGGTGGCTTCCGGTGCTATTGCCAGCGGAGAGACCGTTCAGATAGATTATACTCCGGTAAGCTCTGCTTATAATGATGTCATCATTGATAATGCCGTTTTGATGGCCAACTCCTTAATCGATAAAGAAATTGACTCGGCCCAGGATTTCGGGGCAGACCCGGTCCTTCAGGCGGCGGCCACTTTCAGGGCTCTTGAAGTAATCTGCCAGACCTCTGCCGTCAGACAGCTTGCACAGCAAAAGGGTCAGGACAGATCTTCATCGGGATGGATGCAGCTGGCAGATATGTTCTCCCAAAGGAGCAGCGAGCTCTTAAAAAAATTCCACCCGCCGTTTGACAACATTAAATCACCAGACCACAGCTAAGGAGAAATTATGAACTCGGGATTACAATCAGTGAAATCAAAAAGAATATGGTTCGTTCCGGATTTTTCCGTCTGGGGAGTCACCAATGAAGGGGAGATCTGGGCCAGCGGGTATGCGGGTTTGCTGGCTCCCGCGGTAGTGAATACGGGAACCATAAGCGCCCGGCTCGGCTCCATCGCCCTGGCCTCGGGCACGGCGGCGTCTTTGGACTTTGCCGGGGACGGACTGATCAACTTCACCCTCACCGGGGAGTCGGCGAGAAGCGTGGAGGACATCTACGGCAATGTATTAGGCGACAGGGTAAAAAATACCGGTCTGCTCCAGGCCAATGGCGGGACAGTGACGCTCACAGCGAAAAGCGCCGGCGAGGCGGTCCAGCATGTGATCAACCACGAAGGAATCATTGAGGCAAAATCAATCGTCAACATAAACGGCCGCGTGTTTCTCGGCGGCGAGGGCGGCTCGGTCAATCTGTCTGGCACGGTGGACGTATCGGGCGATGACGCTGGCGAAAGC
>JACZYS010000014.1:0-3696 GCA_022570975.1 Candidatus Zixiibacteriota bacterium
TTTCACCAATTTCGCAAATGTTGTTAGCGCATTTCGAACATTTGTAGTTAAGCGGTTGATTCATTTTAACTATCTTTGTCTTTGGGTTTGTTTCCTCTGTAATTTTCAATAGCCGCCCTGATTGCATCAGGCGCAAGATTGGAACAGGCCATCTTCTCAGGTGGCAGGCCGTTTAACTCGGCGGCAACTTCGTCCCGGGTAAGCCTGCTAACTTCATCGAGCTTTTTGCCCTTAACCATTTCGGTCGCTACCGAACTGCAGGCTATGGCCGCGCCGCAGCCAAAGGTTTTGTGTTTAATATCAGCAAGAATGCCGCCAGATACTTTGATATACATTTTCATTAAGTCGCCGCAAGCCGGATTGCCGACCAGGCCGATTCCGTCAGCATTTTCAATCTCACCGGCGTTGCGCGGATTTTTGAAATGATCAATTACGGTTTCATTGTACATGATGGAAAGTTAGTAAAATTATTGACAAGAGGCAAACTGTCGGATAAGCGGTCTTAGCTAGCTCGAAGTTAGTTTTTCACCCAGCATATGAATGAACAGGCCGACATCGGTCACCACGCCAATAGTCTGCAAAGAGCCGCGGTCTTTGAGTTTAGTAACTACCGCCGGATTAATGTCCACGCAAATAGTCAGCACTTTTGCCGGTATCATATTTCCAACGGCGATAGAATGAAGCATGGAGGAAAGCATGATAACAATATCAACATCTTTCAAAATCCTGATATGGTCATCCTGGGCTTCATTCATATCTGTAATTGTTTCCGGAAGCGGACCATCATCTCTAAGTGAGCCAGCCAAAGAATAAGGAATTCCTTTTTTTAAAACAGCATGCATGACTCCACCCGTAAGAATGCCTTCGGTGATGAGATTTGAAATTGAACCGGCTCTTCGCACTTCGTTTATTGCCCTCAAATGATTTCTGTGTCCCATCTCAACCGGCTTTCCGGTGTTGGAATCTATTCCAAGTGAAGTTCCAAAAAGCTGAGATTCAATATCATGAACGGCCAGAGCGTTTCCGGCTAAGAGAACGTTAACATAATCGGCTTCGATAAGTTTGGTCAAATCAACAGAGCCCCCGGTGTGTACCACAACCGGTCCGGCAACAACGGCTACCTTTTTTGTTCTGCCTGAAATCAGATCAACCACCCGGTCGACGGCCAGCTGCACTTTTCTTTCTGAGGAAACATCACCCGCCATAAAAGTAAAATCAGAGCGATCACGCTCCACATATTCCGGGAGAACTTTGACTCCGGAAAGACCAACAACAACATTGTCATTTCTTAGGACATCTCTGAATTTTTTGACCTTTGCGTTTTTCTTATCAACAACAATTACTCCGTCCATTCTCAACTCATTAACTTTTAACCATTTCTGATTATGGAAAATTTGAGTTTGATGGTTTGTTGTTGAATAAAAATTTGAGGGGACAACTCCATCCCGGGGTGACTTTTCAAATATTACTTCTTCATCACGATCAATTATGCAGCCAAGCGATGAGAGTTTTAGAAGAATAATGTTCATTGCCGTATTGTCATTGGTGGTAATAGTAATTTTGGCCGTTGATATTTCATCATTGGTCTTACCAATGTTGAATTCAAGTATTTCATATGTTCCGTTGTCGCTGATGATTGTATCAAAAATTCGGCGCATCAGATTTGAGTCAATTAAATGCCCTTCGGTCTTAACTGTCTTTTGTATTTTGTCCATGCTCATAATATCGGAAAATTGTCCTCTCTTCTTAAAGAAGATTTAATTGTGACTTTCACATAATTGAGCTATAATTGATTCATGGTAATTGAATATGCTAAGGCTGAAAAAGAAAACGCGATTTTGGTGGCAGTTGCAGCAAGTACTCGAGTGAAACAGGATGTAGAGAACTCATTAGATGAGCTCAAAATGCTAACCATATCTTCCGGGGCAAAAGTTGCGGAAAAAAGAATTCAGGTTCGTCAAAGAATTAATCCGGCTCTTTATATTGGAAAAGGATTCGCCGAGCAGCTAAAAGAGGCTGTCACAAGTGAAGTATGCAATTGTATAATATTTGACGATACCTTAACGCCTGCCCAGCAAAGAAATTTGGAAGAGAAATTGGAGGCAAAAGTTATCGACCGGGCAATATTAATTTTGGACATCTTTGCTTCGCGCGCCCGGACAGCTGCTTCAAGACTTCAGGTTGAACTGGCTCAACTGGAATACACCCTTCCCCGCCTAACCGGCGCCTGGGTTCATTTTTCCAGACAGTATGGAGGAATAGGTGCCAAAGGTCCCGGGGAAACCCAGCTTGAAATTGACCGAAGACAGGTTAGAGCCAGAATCTCTCACCTCAAGAAAAAACTGGAAAAGCTGGACAAACAGAGAGAGACCCAGAGAAAAAAGAGGCATCATCAGTTTAATGTAGCCTTAGTTGGATATACTAACGCCGGAAAATCTACTCTTTTTAACCGTTTGACAAAATCCGAAGTTAAAACAGCCAATATGCTTTTTACTACTTTAGATTCCACAACCCGAATAATGTCATCCGGCTACCCCTGTCGGATCCTTTTTTCAGATACGGTTGGGTTCATAAAAAAACTTCCCCACCAGCTAATCGAATCATTTAAATCAACATTAGAAGAGGTAAAGCAGGCTGACTTGCTTCTTCATGTAGCAGACAGCTCAGATGTTGATATTGAAGAAAGAGTTGCCCAGACCAAAAAAGTTCTTTCTGAAATTAAAGCTGACAAGATTCCTCATCTAATGGTTTATAATAAGATTGATAAAAATCACGATTTTGAGCCTCTTCCGGAAAATGACAGTAAAGATTTCAAAATTTCAGCCATCAAAGGGACAGGAATAAACTCCCTACAGGCAGAAATTGTGGCCAGATCAGGCAGGAAAGCAGAATATTAGTCAATATTTGGCCTTATTTCCCTCTTTTTCCAATCTCTTGTTAAAGCAAGCTATCTTATTTCCGATAAACAAGTTAAGGAAATATATAATGAATAAGACAGTACTTATTGTAGATGACAACCCGAATATGTCAGCTCTCTTATCAGAGATGCTTGAAATTTTTGATTTCAGTTCTGTGTCTGCGCGTAATGGTCACGAAGCCTTGGCTGCTTTGGAAGAAAACAAATTCTCATTGGTTATAACTGACATTAAGATGCCTGAGATGAGCGGGATTGAGCTTTTGGGTAAGGTCAAAGAAATAAACCCCAAGATGCCGGTTGTAATGATTTCCGGTTATTCTGTAGGTGAGTTTGAAAATGACGAAGGATTCAAGCCTGATGGGTTTTTGTCAAAACCGTTTTTGATGTCAGACATTGAAAAGCTTCTTAACTCTCTTTTGTAATATTTTAGCCATTACAATTTTTCCAATTTATCTTTAGACAAAACCGAAAGAAACTCATTAAGCTGAAGTTCTTTTGGCTCTTCATCATATGGTCCATATCTGAAACTATTTTTACCGGCTGAGATATTTTCTCTCACGAAACTGTTATTGTCATTTTCTTCAATCGAAATAATTGTGGGGGCCATAAAATCTTTTGAAACCCCAGAAACGGTTACATCCAGATCAATAAAATATTCTCCGCCGACTTTTGAGATTTTATATTTAGCATCAAAATTTGGAATCCCGGTGCCGTATAACCATTGATTGAAAAACCAGTCAAGAGATTCACCATAATGCTTCTCTGCAATTTCAATCAGA
>JACZYS010000014.1:3706-21026 GCA_022570975.1 Candidatus Zixiibacteriota bacterium
TCGAAAAATGATCTCCTGCATAAATTTCCTGAATTTTTTATCAGTCAAATCGTTGGTGTCAAGCATCAGCATTCTCAGCATATGAAATATCCAGGCACCCTTGCAGTTTTGGATGGTGGCCACCGGTAGTTTTTGGTCTAATCTGGTGCTGGTAGCCAGTGGAACTTCACGGTTCAAACTGAGAACTTGAAAGAGGGAATCCTTTTTTATCAGCAAATTTGAAAAAAACTGCCCGCCTTTTAATTCCCCCTCCAATTGCATAAGCATCATATATTCCTGAACGGCACTTGAGATCCAGCTCTCGCGGGAAGATCTCATATGCAGAAGTTCTCCAAACCATTGCAACGAGAGAGATTTCCCGGCCAAAATGTTAAACCCACCAAGTGCTTTAAAATAGTCATTGCGGATGCATACTACCTGAGGGACTTTTATCATCCCCGGCATGCTGAGCCGGTAACCTTCGGGATAGACATATTCCACAAAAGTTCCTTGCGGACCTCCAAAATTGTTAATGAAATACTCAAAACCCATAAGAATTGCCGACTGATAAATTTTGTCAGGGATATAACAATCATCCTTTTTGGTAATTGCTTTTGACTTCAAGAAATTTAAACTGATTCCGGTTGATGAGACAATCTGGATAGTGTCAAAGCCGCTGGCGTAGGCCTGGTAATAATATTTTCTGGATAGTTTTTGAGGTGTTGATTCAACTGTGTTTAACTTCTTGTTATATTCTTTCAATTTGCCAAGTCCCGGGGCTACAAGATTGTAGCCTTTCGGCAGCAAGAAAGTTATACTGTTTTCCGAAGGACTGGGATTTTCAACATAAGGAATAGGGTTGTCAAAATTTTTCCCTTTATACCAGAGAGTGACATTAATAGTATCTCCCTGATAAAAATAGTTTTGAGGAATAACAACAATTTGTTTGAAATCTTTTCTTCGAAAATAATCAACCTCGTTGCCGTTAAGATAGACTGAATCAAGTCTCAGGTTGTAATGTAAAAATAAAGAGATAAATTTTGTACTGTCTGAATTTAACAGCAGCTGAATATTGCTCTGACAGTTATCAATTGTTCTACCGTCAAGACCTCCAATCGTTATTTCTGATCTATTTTTTAAGATAGTGGTAGGATAAGCAATATCAGACATTTGTGAGTTTGTCGTCTTAGCAGCTTCTTCTTCTTGAAATACAGAAGCTTCGGTAGGAACAACATCCCCGCCCTCAAATTCATATGCAACCCTAACTTGCTCCGGTCGGTTGGGGTCATAGTTAAAATTGTAGCGGTTAAAGTCTGCCCAGAAATATCCGCTTGCATCTCTTTCATAAAGAGAATGCAAAAGTTGCAACTGGTTGTCTATCTGATGAAATATAACCGGCCTGAAAAAAATCTCACTTTGGGCTTTTCGGCTGGCATTAAACGCTTTCCAGTCAAGCCTCTCTTTTTTGAAACTAAACTTTTCCCTAAGTAAAAGATCCAGATTATCTGCAAATCTTATAAAACATACTTGAAAATTCTCAGAGACTAAAGAGTCCCTGGTTACAGCCAGTAATGAAACTTTTTCAATTCCATCGGGAACAGTAATATCAGCCCTTCCATTTCCGATAAAGAGTGCCGCTGTCGGCCGTTCATCTACAAATCTGAGCAGGTGAATTTCTCCTTTGACAAAGGTAAAAGTGGCAACATCTTTTTTGTATGTGAAGTTTGAAATCTCTGCTACTTCGCCGTAAGAGTTTTCCAGAGGAAGATTCAAAGAGGAATATTTTTTCTTAAACTCTTTCATGAATTCGGATTTTGCAATAACCTCAACCGGGATCAAAAAAAGAAAAGAGACCAGAGTCAGATATGGAAATTTCATTCATTCTCCTTAAGTAAGAAAAAATAATAACATATCATAATATACTGATAAGTTCTAAAATTGTTTTGAGAAATTTATCATATTTTGAGTCAAAATCAACTTCCGGCTCAATAAAATGGTAGCTTGGATGAGGCGACCAGATCAGTTTCAGCTCATTTTGAAGATGCAGGCATTGGTCAAGTGACTCTGTTCTTATATCATCTTGAATGTAAAATGCTTCTCCCAATGTTGCCGCTGTCCCCAGTTGAATGACATCGGTGTATCGCTTGAATTCATCCGCAACTGATGTATTGACATTATTGAGAGTTTTGCTGTAAAATGAAAGTCCGTCCAACGTGCCCCGGTCGGTTATGAACGGCTTTTCTCCAATAGCTTTCTCTCTTAAAATCTGCCGGTTATATATTTCCAGATGAAATTCAGCCGGTTTTTCTCTAATTGAATAGTTTTCAGCTAAAAGCTCTCTGGCTAATTCATCAAAAAAATGAAATTCGGCAAATTTCTTATTATTTTTCAAACGGAACATAAATTCTGTCTTGCCGGAAGCCGGAGCACCGGTGATAACAATCTTTTTCACATTCTTATTTGCCACAACATTCTTATTTCAACTGAGACAGAAGAAAATGTCAATCCGTTCAATTCAAATATAAATTAATCTGTTTTTGTTCTTCCATTAGTTATATTCGTTCTTGTAATTGTTCAAGATAAAGGAGTTAGTGTGAATATCCCCGAAATACAAAAATCTCTTGCGGAAAATAATCTGGATGGCTGGTTAATGGCTGATTTTCATGGCAGAAATACAGTTGCCACTGAGATGCTCCAGATTTATGGTCACATTACTCGTCGCTCTTTTTACTTTATCCCCGTTTCCGGCGAGCCGGTAGCTCTAATCCATGCGATAGAGAAGCCGTTGTTTAAACATTTGCCGGGAGTGAAACATATTTGCTCATCATATAGAACACTCGAAGAAAAACTTAAAGAGACTGTTGCTCCTTCTATGAAATTGGCTATGGAGTATTCCCCCAATGGAAGACTTCCGTATATTGGCCTGGTAGATGCCGGAACTATTGAACTGGTCCGCTCAATCGGATGTGAAATTCTGTCATCTGAGAATCTGGTCGCAAAATTTCAAGCGATATTGGATGACAGCCAGATTGAGTCTCACAAAAAGGCGGCGGTGATGATTAACAAAATCAAAGATGACGCCTTTGCTTTAATCAAAGATTCAATAGAAAATTCAAAATCAATAACAGAATTTGATGTTGTCAGTTTCATATTGGAGCAGTTTGAAAAAAACAAGATGGAAACGGACCATTCACCAATCTGCGGAGTTAACGGCAATGCCGGAAATCCACATTATGAGCCAATTGAAGGAAAATCTTCCGAAATAAATCGAGGTGATTTGATTCTGATTGATCTATGGGCCAAATTGAATTCTGACAGGGCTGTTTTCGCCGATATTACCTGGATGGCATTTGCCGGGAAAAAATCAGAGATTCCTGAAAAATTCACAAACATTTTTTGGGTCATAACTGGAGGTAGAAATGCGGCCGTTGATTTCTTAAATGAAAACCTGCCCAAAAGAGATGTGGTCGGCGGTGAAGTTGACGACATCTGCCGTAACTATATAAAAAATAATAAGTTAGATGAATATTTTGTCCACCGAACAGGCCACTCAATTACAACAAATGTTCACGGAACCGGCCCTAATATTGATAATATGGAAACCGAAGACAGTCGAATACTGCAAAAAGGGCATCTCTTTTCGATTGAGCCTGGTGTTTATATGGAAGATTGCGGCTTCCGAACAGAGATTGATGTTCTAATTGGTGACAAAACAGCAGAAATCCACACGCAGCCAATCCAAACCGAAATATTGGCTCTGTTTTAGGGGGGCTGTGTCTTCCGTAAAAATTTTTCAAAATAATTGTAATAATTTGATAAATTAATCCGAAAATAATAAAGGCAATTAGAATTTTAACTTAATGAAATTCAATAAGATAACAAAATATTTTGAGAAAATGATTATAATATTTTGCTTAAAAAATATTATATAATATATTAATTACACATGGTACAAGCAATTCACTATAGAAAACCGGCAGACTGGATGTTTTATGACATTCAGAAAATTGCTCATTCCCTTATTGGTGCTAAATCTGCATTACGTACTCTTCAAAATTTACCTTATCAAAAATCATGGCTTGAAAATTTGCAAAAAATTGGACATAAAGAAGAAGTATTTGGAACAACAAGAATTGAAGGCGTTGAAGTAACAGAGCAGGAATTTCAAGAAGCACTTGAAAAACCTTTTGAATTCTTAAAACTAAAAAATCAAAGAGAAATTAAAGCAGCGGATAATGCATATAAGTGGATTTCTAAATTACAAGTAGGCGCTCCGATTACTAAAGAGCTCTTGATGAATATTCACCGACAAATTACCAGAGGAATTGAAGATAGTGAATACAAGCCAGGTAGAATTAGAGAATCTGACGACAATGTAATTTATGGTACTCCAATTCACAGAGGGGCCAACGGCGGAGATGAATGCCAAGAAATGATCAATGAACTAGTAGTTCAAATTGAGTCAGAATACAACAAGCACGATCCCTTAGTTGGAGCCATTGCGGCTCATTATCATCTTGCATCAATTCATCCGTTTTCCAACGGTAACGGTCGTACAGCCCGAGCGCTTGAGGCTTTTATGCTAAGAAAAGCAGGACTTCCAGAGGGCTGCCTTATTCCAATGTCCAATTATTACTACGATGAAAGAGGAAGATACTTTGGTTTACTCTCCAATATAATCGAGAATAATCATGACTTGACTGAGTTTATGATATTTGCACTTGAAGGCTTGGAAATTCAAATAAATCGAGCACTTGAGAAAGCAAAAGATGAATTGGCTCGTGCATTGTACAGAAATTTGATGTTTGATTTTTATAATAAGTTAGAAAGTAAGAAAAGAAGAGTCATTACCTTAAGACAACTTGAAATTTTAAAGTATCTGCTTTCGAAAAAAAAGCCAGTAGAATTGGACGACATTTTTAAAATAGTTTTTCATGAACATTACCAACACTTGAAAATCCCCTACACAGCTTTTATTAGAGATATAAGCAAAATGTCGCAGATTGAAGCGATAGAGATAAAGCGAGATAAAGAATCTGACGAATATTACATTCGGATAAATCTCGATTGGCCCCAAAAATTTACTGAAACTGAGCTTTATAAGACTTATAAAAGCCTTCCAGCAGCAAAGTCTTCAATTGCTATTACACCAAGAGAAGATTAATACCTTGACGGAAACTTGAATTTTGGTATATTCTCAAGCTCTGAGAAATCAGAGTTAAATTATTGAAAATTTGAATTTTTTTAGATAATTGAGGTATTTTTGTTATGAAAAGAACTTTTCAGCCATCGAACAGAAAAAAATTAAACGACCACGGATTTAGAGCCAGAATGTCTACCAAGAATGGTCGCAATGTTTTGGCTCGACGGAGAGCTAAAGGCAGAAAAAGACTTACTGCTACTGTTGCCAAAAGAAAATAGTTTAAATCGTTCTTCGATTTTAAAAAGAAGGACAGAGATTTCTTTTCTTTTTGAAAATGGAGAAAAAATCAAAACCAGGCTGTTCAGTTTTTTCTGGAAAAAAAGTGATGCTTTCAAATTTGGAATCTTCATAAAACGAAAATCCTCAAGCGCGGTTAGTAGAAATAAAATTAAAAGGATTTATAGGGAGGCAGTGAGGTTAAACAGGCAGAAATTAAAATCAGATTTTTCAATTGCCATATCCCACATCCCCCAAAAGACTCCACCTACTTTTGATGAGATCAATGTCGAAATTTCCAACATATTTGAAAAGCTCAACAAATAGCTTTAGCAGTAAAACAGAAACCGGCAAGGTTTCGTTATTTTCATATCCGTTCTTGATTCTAATAAGAATTTATAGATATACATTTTCTTCCCTGCTTGGCGGAAGCTGTCGTTTTTATCCCAGCTGCTCACATTATAGTGAGGATGCTTTCAAAAAACATGGTGCCTTAAAGGGGATGTTTTTAACTGTCAAAAGATTGTTAAAATGTCATCCATGGAACAAGGGCGGTTATGACCCGGCATGAATAAAGGATTCAAAATAAATTGAGTAAAAAAGAAATCATCCTGATAGTTGCATTATCGATAATTGCCATATTCTATTTTCCAATTTTGCGAATGATGGGACTTGTTGATGACCCTCCACCGGCAGAGCAAGTTGAAACAACTGAAACGGAAAATAGCACACCGGTTAGCCGGCAGCCATTCGTAGAAACAAATAATAATGCCGGCACTGATTATTCTTCACAGAGCAGCAACCCGGTAATTAATCAGCCCCAGTCAGATTCAGCAGTGGTCATCAAAAAAGCAGACTCAATTTATATCAACACCGGTCCCTACAAAATCATAATGAGTTCACTCGGCGGCGGACCGGTTTCTATTAATTTAAACGAATACTCATATCGGGATGGCAGAAGTATTGATATGCTATCGGAATCGGATGAGGCAACCCCGGAATTTTCTTTTGCCGGGGGGACGTTTAAGTTTTCGTCAATTTATTTCAGCTCTGATTTGATTTCCGGAGAGTATTATGTAGAGACTGAACCTTTGATAGTCAACTATTCGTATAAAATAGAAAACGGAGGTCTGTTAAATAAGAAATATATCTTCTACCCTGACCGTTATGATTTTGATCTGGTTTTAAGCATAAGCGACCCCTCAAAATTTGGCTTCCAGAGAAAATATCAAGCTATCTGGAATACGCCTACACCGGTTACCGAACCGCAGCCAAAGACTGACTATGAACTAATGGAAGCAGTGGCAATGCAATCGGACTCTCGTTTGAACTTAGACGACTTTGAAGACGACAAGTTAAACCAGACTGTTGATGGTGACACCAAGTGGGCCGGAGTAAGAAGCAAATATTTTTGTGCCGTCATCATTCCTCGCAGCGACAGACAAGGCTCTGCTGCTGTTGCCTATGGCTCCAAAGGGAGTAAGACCACCGTTGATGGTACCTTTGAAACAAGGTCAATCAGATGTGGAATGGAAATGGAGTTCTCAGAATTACTGCCGATCAATGATTCGTTCACCGTCTTTGTCGGTGCCATGGACTATAATAAAATGTCTGGCTATGATATCGGCCTGGAAGATATGCTTGATATTGGTACGATGCCTTTTATTGGCTGGATAATAAAACCTTTTGCAATAGCAATTTTGTGGCTTCTGCCTCTTATGTACACTTTCATACCAAATTATGGCATCGTGATAATACTCTTCGCCCTTCTGGTCAAGCTGATAACCCTGCCCCTCTCCATGAAATCTTTTAAGTCCATGCAGGCTATGAAAGATATTCAACCGAAGATGGAAGAGCTGAAAAAGAAACACAAAAAAAATCCACAGGCACTGAACAAGGAGATGATGAAACTATACAAAGAGCATGGTGTTAACCCGATGTCCGGTTGTTTGCCAATGCTTCCGCAGATGCCGCTATTTTTTGCCATGTTCTCGGTATTCAGGGCAACCATATTGTTGAGAGATGCACCCTTTTTCTGGTTTATTGATGATTTGTCTCGCGGTGCTTCAGGATTTACCGATCCGTATATTCTGCTTGTGATATTTATGATTGCGGCTCAGTTTGTTTCACAAAAATTAACTATGGCTTCCAATCAGCAGAACAAGGCGCTAATTTATATAATGCCGCTGTTTATGGGATTTATTTTCTATAGTTTTGCAGCCGGGTTGGTTCTTTACTGGGCCTGTTTCTCAATCTTCTCTCTGATTGATTACTTCCTCTTTAAGCGAGGTAAGTCAAAAGAAATTCAATCTGTGTAACAGCCGTCATGACTAAAAAAAAAGTGAAAATTTAACTGACCATGAAACTATCGCCTCCATTATCACTCCTGCCGGAGAAGGCGGCATAGCAGCAATTCGCATCGCCGGTGAAAACAGCACAAAAATATTAAGCAAGCATTTTAAGCCTCTTAAAGATTCCAAAAACGAGGCAAAGCCGTTTCTGATGCGTTATGGCAAGTTTGTTTCTTCTGAAAATGAGTCAATCGATGAAGTGATGGCAGTCGTTATGCCGGCCGGTCAGTCTTACACCGGACTGTCACAGGCAGAAATTTTTTGCCACGGCGGAAGACAGGTGGCCTCACTTATTTTGGATGAAATTGTTAAATCAGGGGCACGTACGGCAGAGCCGGGCGAATTTACCAAGCTGGCCTTCCTTTCCGGAAAAATAGATTTGTCAAAAGCAGAAGCGGTAGCCGAAATAATTTCAGCCAACACCGAACAATCATACCGGGCCGCACGAGAGCATTTACTGGGAAACTACTCCAAACTGATTGATGATATTTATTCCGATTTGATTTCTCTTTTAGCTCAGGTGGAAGCATCAATTGATTTTCCCGAAGAGGAATTAAGTCCGAATGAAACGAAAGCACTGCTTAAACTCTCAGACAAAAATATAAATCAAATTTCATCCCTGCTTGAGACTTATAAAGGCGGAAAGATAATCAAAGAAGGTTTCAAGATTGCCTTAGCCGGTAAAACTAATGCCGGAAAATCTTCCCTCTTCAACCAACTGCTGAAAGAGCAAAGAGCTATTGTTGCCCCTACCGAAGGAACCACCAGAGATTTTCTTTCTGAATGGATTGATATAGACGGATACGCAATAAATATAATTGACACTGCAGGAATAAGAAAAGATGCTGAGCATGTCGAAAAAATTGGTCAGGAGTCGGCAAAGAAAATAATTGAAGATTCTGACTTAACCCTCTGGATGTTTGATCAGACAGACAAAGACGCATTTGAAAAAGCTCATTCAAACTCACAGGAAATCAAAGCCCGGGAGATTTTGCTTGTTGCCAATAAATCTGATTTGATAAGCAGCGAAAAATGGAGCAAACAGTCCAATCAAACTCTGAATATTGTTGAAACATCATGCAAGACCGGTGAGGGCATCAAAGAACTGCAACGCAAAATCTTAGAAATCATAAGAGCAAATGCAAAAGATAGCAGCTCGGGTGTAATAGTTACATCACGCCGTCACCAGAAGAAATTGAAAGCTGCTTTAAGTCACTTACGAATTGCAAGAAAACATATCGAAGTATCAGAATCTCCGGATATCACCGCCTTTGAACTAAGAATGGGCGCAAATGAGCTTGAAGAAATAACTGGCCGAATCTACAACGAACAAATTCTGGGTGAAATTTTTTCAAAATTCTGCATAGGCAAATAGGCATTGGCGATGCCTTTTTGGGCTAATACAATTAACATTACTAGGTCCTTGCTATAAATATTAATAAGCGTTCTATTGGCTAAAAAGTTCACAAACGCCAGTCTGTTTGGTCCTAATAAAATTAATAGTATTAGATAATACATAATTTCCTGTTATATTCCTTCTGCTAATGTATGATTTAATTGTAATAGGTGGCGGTCACGCCGGAGTTGAAGCTGCCCTGGCAGCTTCTCGAATGGATAAAAAAGTAGCCATTGTCACCATGGATGCTTCCAAGTTGGCCTTGATGTCCTGCAATCCAGCTATCGGCGGGGTTGGTAAATCTCATGTAGTCAAAGAAATAGATGCCTTAGGCGGAATTATGGGCGAGGCTATTGATGCCACCGGAATACAGTTTCGGAGACTGAATCTTTCTCGCGGTCCGGCCGTCTGGTCAACCAGAGTTCAGGCTGACCGGGTCAAGTATAATCAGTACATAGTAGATTTTGTTAACTCAGATAAGAATGTAGAAGTTATTGAGGCCCTTGCCGGAGAGCTTTTGGTTAAGAACCACAAAATCGAAGGAATAAAGACAGAATCCGGCGAGGCCATATTGTCAAAGACCGTCATTATAGCTTCCGGGACATTTTTGGGCGGATTGATTCATATCGGAGAGAAAAAAATAAAGGCTGGCAGATTCGGTGAAAATGCCGCCTATAAACTGTCTGAGTCTTTAAAATCAATTGGTTTTAAGACAGGAAGACTCAAAACCGGAACTCCTCCCAGAATTGACGGCCGAACAATTGACTGGAATAAGTGTGAGATCCAACCGGGTCACGAGCCCATTCCGTTCTTTTCAAGCCGTTCTCGCCGTGAGCCTTTCAAGCAAACGCCTTGCTATTTGACTTATACATCAGAGAAGACCAAAGAGATCATTTCAACAAATTTCCATCGCTCGCCAATATTTTCAGGTCAGGTAGATTCTACCGGACCCAGATATTGTCCTTCTATTGAAGATAAATTTTACCGCTTTAAAGATAAGGACAAGCATCAGCTTTTCCTTGAACCGGAAGGGAACGGGACCGATGATATATATCCAAACGGATTTTCAACCTCTCTTCCCGAAGATATTCAACGTCTGGCAATAAGGTCGGTAATTGGTATGGAAGAAGCAATAGTAACCCGTCCTGGTTACGCGGTAGAATATGATTATTGTCCGGCTAATCAGATAAAGCCGACTATGGAGACCCGGCTGGTGCAGGGGCTCTTTCTTGCCGGCCAGATTAACGGAACCTCAGGATATGAAGAAGCTGCCGGACAAGGACTTATGGCCGGAATTAACGCTGTTTTGTATATTGAGAAAGAAAAACCCTTTATACTTGACCGCTCTGAGGCGTATATCGGAGTTATGATTGATGATATAACAACTCGCTCAACTACCGAACCATATAGACTTTTTACTTCGCGGGCAGAATACAGACTGGCAATGAGAGAGGATAACACCAGAGACCGGTTAATGGAAAAAGGGGAAAAACTTGGATTACTGTCTGGCCGGGAATATTCTTTATTTGTATCCCTTCAGGCAGAAACCTCAAGAATTGAAAAACAATTGCCCAAAATACAGCTTAGGACCAGTCAGATTGGAGAGATTGGGAAGAGATTTATCCGCACCGACATGACAACGCTTGAAAATCTTGTCCGTCAGCCAGGTTTATCTATAAGCACAACAGTCTCTTATATTGAAGAATTTGCGCCGGAGTTATCCACAAACAGGGAAGCAATTGAGCGGGCAATAATTTCTGTGAGGTATTCCGGATATGTAGAAAAACAACAGCGAGAGATTGACAAATTCAAGAAGCTGGAAAATGAAAAAATCCCTTCAGATTTCGACTATTCCTCTATTGTCGGTCTTAAGACTGAGGCTAAGGAAAAATTTACCCTGTTCAGACCTTCTTCTTTGGGGCAGGCAGGAAGAATCGAAGGGGTTACACCGGGTGATGTTTCCGTTCTCTCAATCTATCTGACCAGAATCAAATCAATCGCTATTTGAGCTAAACTGTATGGTCCCAGACCTTTTCGAATACAACAGCAAAAGCCTGATAGATTTATTATCTCTAAATGAGCATTTATCTCAATATTTTTCTATGTTAAGGGAAGAAAATAAGAAGATCAATCTTGTTTCACGTGAAACAATTGAATCCGGGCTTGAAAAGCTTGCCTTAGAATCAATCCTTCCTTTTGAGAAAATTGCATGCTGTTTGTTTGATAATTACCTGGATATAGGCTCTGGCGGTGGGTTTCCTTCATTTCCAATATCAATAATGAAGAGTATAAAATCAGCTACATTGATAGAAAGAACCGGGAAAAAAGCCGCAGCCCTCAAGGATTTTGCAAAAGAACTTAACATAGAGTCTAATATTATTGAGCAGAATTTCGATGAAATCAAATTCGAAATTCAATTTAACTTAATTACGATGAGATTGGTTAAATTGTCCAACGGACTGCTTGCAAAAATCATGAAATTGCTCAAAGATGATGGAATTTTTGTTTACTACTCTTTTCCGGCAGAAAATATTAATTCGGAGAAATTCAGTTTCAGAGTCTTTGAGACAAGAGACCTGGCTATTCTTAAAAATGACAAACTTGCTCAATCAAAGTCATTTACGCTCTTTGCAAACAACCGCAGTGTTTGAAAACAGCAAAAAATAATAATCTTTTTTGTTGAAATAATATCTCCTCTTCAAGTAATTACACTCAAGTAAATAGAAACATTACAAAACTTTTATTTGGAGTATAACTTGGCCAAAATAATTGCAATCGCCAACCAAAAAGGGGGGGTGGGGAAAACTACCACCGCCGTCAATCTGGCATCCTGTTTGGCTGCGGCAGAAATGAAAACCGTTTTAGTCGATATGGACCCCCAGGCAAACTCTACCAGCGGCGTTGGAATAAACCCGGCTAAAATAGAGCATTCTATCTATGATATTCTTATAGGAAATTGTACCGCTTCGGAAGTTGTCATGTCCACCGATTTAAAATATCTAAACCTCATTCCTTCATCAATCTCGCTGGTAGGTGCGGAAGTTGAACTGGTGAATCTGATTTCTCGTGAAACAAAACTGAAAGTAGCTTTAAAGTCAATAGTCGATGACTTCCGCTATATTATCATTGATTGTCCGCCATCGCTGGGGCTGTTAACCATTAACACTCTTACCGCGGCTGATTCTATTTTGATCCCGATCCAGTGCGAATATTATGCTCTTGAAGGATTAAGCCAGCTGATGAACACTATCAATTTAGTAAAAGAAAATCTCAATCCCAGCTTGGAGATAGAAGGAGTGCTCTTGACTATGTACGATTCACGTTTGAATCTCTCCCGGCAGGTATCAGAAGAAGTGCGCAATCATTTTGCCGGTAAGGTATATAACACGACCATATCACGAAACGTCCGTCTTTCGGAAGCGCCATCATTTGGAAAGCCAATAATTCTTTATGATGTCCTTTCTACCGGCGCAGAAAACTATATGTCCTTAACAAAAGAGGTGCTGGCGTCATGAATAAAGTAGTTTTGGGAAAAGGACTGAATGCTCTGTTGTCAAATGAACATACAGAAAGCCTAGTAAAACGAAAATATAAGATGGTCCCGATTGACTCACTTCAACCAAACCCTATGCAGCCGCGCAAATCGTTTGATGTTGAAAGTATCATGGAGCTATCAGAATCTATCAAAGAGAATGGAATAATTCAACCCCTGATTGTTCAGCAGAGCGGGTTATCATATGTCATTATTGCCGGCGAAAGACGTTACCGCGCATCCAAGCTTGCAAACTTAAATGAAGTGCCTGTACTGGTGACAGATGATACATCTGATTTAAAAAAATTGGAGCTTGCTCTTGTTGAAAATATTCAGAGAGAGAACCTGAATATTATAGAAACCGCCGAAGGATATGCTTCTTTGGTAGAACAATTTGGCTATACTCAGCAACAGCTCTCTGACCGCATCGGGAAAAGCCGCACAACTATTGCAAATCAATTAAGGCTTTTGAAGCTGCCTCATAAAGTTAAGGAGATGGTCAGGTCTGGAAAACTGACCGAAGGTCATGCCAGGGCTCTTCTATCGTTAGGTGACGAGGAGGAACAGTTAAAGTTTGCAGAAAAAATTGCTAATGAATCTATGTCCGTCAGGGTCGTTGAAGAGCAAATATACAAGCCAAAAAAGCGAAGACTGGTGCCTAAACTAAAAAATCTGGAAATCACGGAAGCAGAGTCAAAACTAAAACAAATTATGGGAACCTCGGTCAAAATTGTTCCCGGCCTAAAAAGAAGCAGAATTGAAATTGAATATTATGGTGTCGAAGATTTAAACAGATTGCTGGAGCTTTTTGGCACAATAAATTGAGTCAAATGTCAAAATATATTACCATAATGCTCGTACCTGATGGCGGAGAGCACGGAAGAGAATTCAGAATAAAGAAATGGCTGCTGAAGTTTGTGATGAGCTCCATGGCTGCTGTACTGCTGGGGATTATTCTGTTCTTTTCTTTCTATGGCAAGATTTTGGCCCGGGCAGCTTCGGCAGAAAGACTGGAAAACGAAAACCAAAAACTTATCAGGTATCAGTATAAAGTGAAGCTGCTTGAAGAAAATCTTGAACAAACCCGAGAGGTGGTGAGCCGGTTAATTGAATTGGCAGGTATAGATTATGAATTTCCGGATTTTCCAAGCGACTCGGCATTATTTGCCCAGCTTGATAAAAAGGGAATGGCGGTAGTGGCCAGGTCGGTTGGCGATGATTTCACTCTTCCCTCGGGCATGCCCCTGGTCGGATTTGTCAGTCAGGATTTTGAAATTGAAGAATCAAGTCACTACCATCCGGGAATCGATATTGCCTGTGGAGAAGGAACGCCTGTATTAACAACAGCATCCGGCGAAATTATTTATTCCGGATTCAATGAAGTTTATGGAAATATGGTCGTTATAAAACATAATGACTCGGTTAAATCAATTTATGGACACAACAAAGAAAATTTGGTAAAACAGGGAGAGTTTGTTGAGGCCGGTAGCAGGATTGCGTTGTCTGGCAATACCGGAAAATCTACCGCGCCTCATTTACATTATGAAGTAAGAATAAACGATAAACCAATAAACCCACTGGATTTATAAATTATGAAAAAAAACAATTATAACGAAACGGAAGGTATAATGAATACCATCATAGGAAAAGATACTCATATCAACGGAACGGTTAATGTCAAAGGTTCTCTCAGGGTCGATGGATCTCTAACCGGAAAGATCATCTGCACTGAATGTGTAACAATTGGAGCCAGCGGTCAAGTTGATGCAGAAATAGAAGCTGCTTCAGCTATTATTGCCGGAAAACTAAAAGGAAATATAGTGACCATTGAGACTATTGAACTCCAGGCAAAATGTGAAATGGAAGGTGATTTAAAAACTAAGTCACTGGTGATTGAACAGGGAGCTATTTTCTGTGGTGCCTGTAATATGAAAGAAACCAGAAACGATCTCGGATTCCTGCCTCCGGAAAATGAACCTGAAATGGAAATGTCAGAATCAACCGAATCTGACTAGAGTTATTCAGATTTCCAATATTATGTGGAAAAACAGCCAATTTTGTGGATAACCGGCTAACATTTTGAAGGCAAAGCAGATACGTATGTATTTGTCCGGTCGCGACGACTTGTTTATCCACAATGCCAAAATGGCTTAATCGTTTATAATATATATACTTAAATAAATTGATTAAATATTCATTTCTATTGTTCACCGTAAATCATTGTTCTTCATTTGGTTACCGCTTAGTCTCGCCAAACTTGACGCTTTTAAGAAAATCTGGGTGTTTCCGTGCAAAAACAAAAAGAAATAATGCTCCTTTTTATTGATAAAATCTGTTGAATCTCAATAGGATATCAGTTTTTTCCCCAAACAATTGTAAAAGGCTTATATTGTTGCAAACAAATGTTCATAATAATCTGATATTTGAAATCAGGAGGAATAAATGGCGGTCGATACAGCTTCAGACGTAAAATCTGTAGAATTGTTAAACGATTCTTATAGGAAAATCAAAAATGAAATTTCGAAAGTCATTATTGGTCAGGATAAAGTTGTTGAGCAGCTTTTAATCTCGCTTTTATCATCCGGTCATTGCCTGTTGATTGGTGTACCGGGGCTGGCCAAGACTCTTTTGATTTCAACCTTATCACAAGTTCTGGATCTAAATTTTAATCGTATCCAGTTTACTCCGGATTTGATGCCGTCTGATATAACCGGTACGGAAATTATTGAAGAAGATCACACCACTGGCAAACGGGCCTTCAAATTTGTCAAGGGCCCCGTTTTTGCAAATATAATTTTGGCCGATGAAATTAACAGGACGCCTCCCAAAACACAGGCAGCGCTTCTCCAGGCAATGCAGGAGCATGAAGTCACGATAGCCGGCGAAACATATAAATTGGAAGAACCGTTTTTTGTGCTGGCAACACAGAATCCAATTGAGCAGGAAGGAACTTATCCACTTCCGGAGGCGCAACTTGACAGGTTTATGTTTAACGTCTATGTGGATTATCCGGATGCATCAGAAGAAGAAGAAATTGTCAAATCCACAACAGCAGACCGGATTTATACTTTGCAAAAAATACTAACACCTTCAGAAATAATTGGATACCAGAAACTGGTCAGAAAAGTGCCGGTTTCAGATAAACTGATCAATTATGCAGTCAGACTCGTCCGGGCTACCCGACCAGATGATTCTAGTGCGCCAGATTTTATTAAAAACTGGGTTAACTGGGGCGCGGGACCAAGGGCATCACAATATCTTATTCTTGCGGCCAAAACAAAAGCAATTTTGGAAGGACGACCTACGCCCGGACCAGAAGATATTCGCTTTGCCGCCTATCCGGTTTTAAGGCACAGAATTGTAACTTCGTTTAACGCCGAAGCTGACGGAGTGGATGCAACCGACATAATTTCAAGAATCTTAGATTTGATAAAGGTAGAAGACTAAAAATAATAAGTCTGAAATGAATAATTTTCAAATCTCGACCCTCCCGCCATTTGCAAAACTATTTGTAGGCATCTTTGCAACCCTCATGATATTGATATGTGTCTGGGCAGTTATAATATACTATGTTGAAACAGGAGTTGTTGATATAGGAAACTTGCCTGAGTATATGAAAAGCGACTCAGCTATAAAAGATATCCCGGAGTCGGATTTGAGTGTAAATAAAAAATCAGAGATTCCGGATTTCAGGGAAAACGTGGGGCTCGCCCACACCCATATCAACGGGCAAACACTTCTCTTTTTTGCAATCGGATTAGTTTTCTTGTTTACATCGGCCCCGGCCAAAACAAAAAAAACAATATTTTGGCTGTTTGGGGTTTCTATAATTGTTCACGTCATTGGTTTGACTGGAAGCGGTTATGCATCTATATATGATGATATTCTGGCCTTTAGCGGAATTGGAATAATAATTTCAATTTTATATATAGCTTTTTGGATATTTATTGACCTGTCCAAAAAAGCCTCCACAAATTAATTTTCTCAGATGAACAAAGATTATAAAAAATATCTTAACCCGGAAACTGTTTCAAAGTTAAAGGGCATGGAGCTAAAAGCAAAAATGGTGGTAGAAGGGTTTATCGCCGGTTTGCATAAGTCACCTTACCATGGGTTTTCAGTTGAGTTTGCCGAGCATCGCCAGTACATGCCTGGGGACAACATCCGTAACATTGATTGGAAAGTTTATGCCAAGTCAGACCGCTACTATATCAAGCAGTTTGAAGAAGAGACCAATTTAAAAGCATATATTCTTTTGGACTGTTCGGCATCCATGGCTTATTCCTCCGGAGATAGAATAAGCAAACTTGATTATGCCGGGCTTTTGACCGGCGCCCTTTCATATATGATGCTTCGCCAGCGAGATGCAGTCGGGCTGGTTACATTTGATGATAAGCTCAGGCGATACATTCCTCCCCGGTCCAAGTCCGGACACCTGCATCTGTTGTTAAATGAAATTGCCTCCCAAAAGCCGTCAGAAGCAACCGATATTTCTGCAACTCTTCATGAAATGGCCGAACGCATAAAAAGACGCGGTCTGATTATTATCATGTCTGATCTGCTGGATGATGCCGACAAAATAATTTCCGGGCTAAAACATTTCCGCTACAACAAACATGAGATGATTGTCTTTCACATTTTGG